>NZ_LZLL01000365.1:0-4992 GCF_001669335.1 Mycobacterium sp. 1245852.3
CGGCGGGTCGCCACCATCGACTAGTGGCGATCGCAAGGGCGGCGGAGCCGGGCGCGGCGGGTCGCCACCATCGACTAAGCCGGGCTCCTCGGTACCCGGCGCCGGATCTGACCCTTCGACCGTCGCACCCGTTTGACCGGGTCCCGGGTTGTGCCGGCGGCGATCTCGTCGCGCAGCTGGGTGATGTTGGAGATTTCGGCGTACAGCCCGCGGATGGCGTAATCCAAAACCGCGAAGGAGTACCGCTGCTCGGGGTCCTCGGTGATGCCGAGTTCGGCCGACCGCTGCCGCGACCACAGTGCCTCGTCCAACCGGGCGCGGGTCGCGTCCAAGTGCCGGTCCAAGGTGTCGATGACGTGTTCGGGATCCTGGCCGCGCGCCAGCCACGTTTTCAGGATGACGGGGTGTTTGATGACCACGCGGTCGGGGCCCGGGAAGTGTTGCACCCAACGGCGCAGCGCGTCGCGGCCGGCGTCAGTGGTCTCGTACAGGGTGATGGCGCGCTTGCCGGATTGCGCGCCGATCTCGCTGACCATGCCCCGCTGCAGCAGGCGGGTCAGTTCGCGCCGCACGTGACTGACCGACGGCGACCAATAGAAGTGCCCGACCGATAGTTCGGCGCGCATCTTGATCTCGCCGGCGGTGAGTTGCTCGTCGTTGGCGGCCAGCACCCCCAACACCAGGTAGGCGGTGACCGGCAGGCCGTTGCTGGTTCTCGGGCTCACGAACTGCCGGTTTCCGCGGCGGCGAAGTAGGGCAGCGTCACGTCGGGCCCGGTGGGGTGGAACTGCACGCGCACCCGCATGCCGACGGCCAGGTCCTCCGGTGGCACGCCGACGACGTTGGTCAGCATCTGGTAGCCCTCGTCCAGGGTGATGATCGCCGGCGCGTAGGGCGGTTCGAATTCCGGTGTCACGGGCCGGTATACGACTGTCCAGCTGTAGATCTCGCCGCGGCCGCTGCCCCGCTGCCAGGCGACGTCCTGCGAGAGGCATTGGCGGCACTGCTCGGTCGGCGGGAAGTTCGCCAATCCGCACGCCGCGCAACGTTGGTAGCGCAGCTCGTGGGAGCGGCATCCCTCCCAGAACGGGCGGCTGACGTGGCTGCTTGCGTGCGGGACGGGCCCGACTTGGGGCCGCAAGTGATCGGAAGTCATCGTGGTTGGTCTCCCAGAATCAGCACGGTGGTGAACAGGGCCCCCGCTCCCCCGTTGCTGCACAGCGCGATGTGCGCATCGGGGACCTGAAGGGCGCCGGCCTGTCCGCGCAGCTGCTGTACCGCGCGGATCGCCCGCTGCATCATCTGCGGATTGGCGCCGGCATGGCTGAACGACATGGTGCCGCCGTCGGTGGTGATCGGGTGGCTGCCGCCGATGGCGATGTGGCCGTCGGCCACGAACGGACCGCCCTCGCCCTCGTCGCAGAAGCCGAAAGCCTCGAGTTGACGGATGATTTCGAAGGAGAACGGGTCGTAGAGTTCCAGCACGTGGACGTCGTCGCGACGCAAGCCGGCGTGTGTGAATGCGCACTCGGCGGCGCGCCGGCCCACCACGCCGTTGACATGGTCGCCGCGGCGACCGGCCAGGTCGTATGCGGGCGGGTGCTGATACGACGGGCCGTGAAAGTCCGCGCCGCTGCCCAACACGTATATGGGCCGGCCCGCAACGTCGACGGCGTCGATGTTGGCCACGACGAGCGCACACCCTCCTTCGGAGGTGGTGGCGCAATCCAGGAGGTGGAACGGGTCGGCGATGGGCCGCGAGGCGGTGATGTCCTCCGGGCTGAACGGCCCGCGGTCGTAGTACACGGCTTCGGGATTGCGTGAGCCGTTGTTGCGGATGGTCGCCGCAACCAACGAAAGTTGTTCGCGCGTGGTGCCATACGCATGCATGTGGCGCCGCGCGATGAGCGCGAATTCGGCGGTGGTGAACATGCCCCAGGGGGCGACGAATTCGTTCTCCGGCCGGGTCCAGGGCGCCGTGGCTTCGTGGTCCCGGTATTCGCCGGCCTGGGCGGCGACCAACACCACCACCTCGGCCATGCCGTGCTCGATCGCGGTGACCGCCTCGGTGATCATGCCGACCCCAAAGGCCAGGCCCTGCCAGGCCGGTCCGATGCGCAGGTCGTAGATCAACGAGGTCGAGTCCGGGCCGGCGCTGATGCCGTCGACGTCGTCGAGGGTCAGGCCGGCATCGTCGAGCGCGCCGAGGATCGCCTTGATCGCCAGTCCGCGTGAGGTTTCGCCGTCCAGCCGTCTCCCCTGCCGGGTGTTGTGCACTCCGACGATCGCCGCAGTGCGCGTGGTCAGGCTAGTTCTCATCCGCGACAACTCCCAAATACGTTCCCATGACGTCGTATTCACGCCCGCCGCGCGTGATGGTGCCGATCGTCGTGGCCCGTGAGTTGACGGGCACTGCGCCCTGCTCCACGACATCGATTCGCACGTCCACCGGCCGCGCCGTCTGCGGATCGGTGATTTCGACGACCATCGCGACTGCGCGCTCGCCGTCGTCCCATTCGACGCTGGTGATGCGGTGGCGCGCGGTCAGTTCCATCACCACGGAATCCTGGCGGACCAGGAAGCGCACCGGTGCACACAGCTCTCCGGCGCGGGGCGGCACGCACAGGCTGATCGCCATGTCACAGACCCGCCGGCCGGGCGCTGATGGTTCCCGACCGGCGCAATGCATCCAGGTCGTGCTCACTTAACCCCAACAGGCCGGTCAGCACCTCGCCGGTGTGCTGGCCGTAGAGCGGCGGTACCCGCCGGATCCAGCGCCGCGGCATGCCGAGGAACGCGAAAGGCATTCCGGTGCAAAGGAAGGAGCCGGCGACGGGATGGTCGACCGTCTCCCAGAAGCCCCGGGCCTGCAACTGCGGATCGGTCAGCAGCGCCGCGGCGGGTGTGACGGGCGCGGCGGCTACGCCGGCGGCGCGCAGCGCGGCGGCCGCCTCGGTGACGGAATGCCCCGCGGCCCAGGCGGAGATCAGCTTGTCGATGTCGTCGACACGCTCGGCCCAGTCGGCATCCTGAAGCCCGGGCTGGCCGAGGAGGCCGGACAACGACGCTCGGGCGGCGCCGTCGAGTGCGGCCAGCGCGACCCAGTCGTCGTCACCACGACACCGGTAGACTCCCTGGGGGTCGGCGTCCGGGCCGCGGTTACCGTTGCGGCACAGCGCGATTCCATTTCGGGAGTATTCGACCAGCATTTCGGCCGCCACGTTGAGCGCGGCCTCGACCATGGTCGCTTCCACCTGCATTCCGGCGCCCCGCCGGTCACGGATCACCAGCCCCGCGACGGCGGCGAAGGCGGCGTGCAACCCGGCGATCGGATCGCACACGCCCCGCGGGATCACCGGCGGGCCGTCGGCGTGCCCGGTCACCCATGCCATGCCGGTGGCCTGCTCCATCGTCTGGGCGAAGCCGACGCGATCGCGCCACGGACCGTCGAGGCCGAACGCGGGCATGCGGACCAGGATCGCCCGCGGATTCGCGGCACGCACCGCATCCCATTCCAGGCCGAAGTTCGCCATCACCCGGGGTGAGAAGTTCTCGACGACCAGATCGCTCGCGGCGATGAGCCCGAGCGCCAGCTCGCGCCCGGTGTCGGTGCCGAGTTCGATGCTGACGCCGCGCTTGTTGTTGTTGCTGCACAAGAAGACCGGGCCCCACTCCCACCAGTGGTCCCAGTCCGGTGGGCGCCCGGCCGAGAACCTCATGCCGTCGGGCCGGCGCACGCCCTCGACCTTGATCACGTCCGCCCCCAGGGCGCCGAGCAGCTGGGTGGCGACCGGGCCCGCCCAGAACGCGGTGAAGTCGGTGACCCGGATGTCGGACAGCGGCAGCGTGGCCGGATCGGCGCTGTGGGGCGGTTGGGGCCGCGCCGGCCACTGGACCCGCCCGTTATCGGCGCCGAGTCGCGGCGGTTCCGCGGGCCCACGGGTCGCCATCGCATCGCTGCGGTATGGCACGCGGGGCACCAGCGCCCCGGTCGGCGACTCGACGAACACGCCGCGTTCGCGGAAGTGGTCGATCTCGGGGAGCGTCTCTGGCGTCGCGATGGGGGCGACTGGAATTCGGAACGCCACCGCCAGATCGATGATCTCCTGGGTGGTTCGGCGCGCGGTCCATTCGGTGACCATGCCCAGGAACTCGTCGCGGCGCTCGACCCGGCCGGCGAACGAGGCCAGTTCGGCGTCGCCGACCAGATCGGCGCGCTCGATCATCACCAGGAAGTCCTGGAATTGCTGTGCGGTGATGGTGCAGAAACCGACCATGCCGTCGGCCGTCGAGACGATCGACGGCAGCTCCAAACTTCGTTCGTGCAGCAGCGAATCGGCGCCCAGCACGCTGGCCGACATCGCGGACAAACCCCCCATGGCGATCGCCATGGCCTCGTACGTCGAGACATCGATGATGTGTCCGCGTCCGCTTCGGGCCGCATGCCGGGTCGTTGCCGCCGCCGCGGCCGCGGCGAACGTGCCCGCCAGCCACTCGCCGAGCCGGCCGCCCGCCTGCACCGGCTCGTCGTCGGGCCAGCCGCGACCGGCGATCGATCCGCACAGCGCTTGCAGGATGAATTCGTTGGCGGCCAGCTGGTTTTCGACGTAGGGGCCGGTGGTGCCGAACGGCGTCACCGCCACGACCACGGCCGCCGCGGCGGTGTGGGCGGTGATGTCGTCGAGCGTCCGCCCGCCGGTGAGGTCGGTGATCACCAGGTCGGCGCCGGCCAGCAGCGAGGTGATCTCGGGCTGGCCGTGATCGACCACCGACTTCTTGCCCGCGGCCAGATAGTCGAACAACGCGCCGGGCGGTCCGCCGGCCGACCACTGGCGCAGCGCATCTCCCTGCGGTGACTCGACTTTCACCACCTCGGCGCCGGCATCGGCGAACATCTTGCCGCAATATGACGCCGGCAGGCCGTTGCACAACTCCAGCACGCGCCAGCCCGCGAACGGCGCCTCGGCCCCCACGCTCAGTTGCCCAGGGTGG
>NZ_LZLL01000366.1:0-2202 GCF_001669335.1 Mycobacterium sp. 1245852.3
TGCTCGGACTGGCCACCGTCCTCATCATCGGTCTGATCTTCGCCGTCGCGGTGGGTCTGTTTCAGGGCTCCTTCACCACCACCGTGCCGGTGACGGTCATCTCGCAACGAGCCGGCCTGGTCATGAACCCCGACGCCAAGGTCAAGATGCGCGGCGTGCAGGTGGGCAAGGTGTCCTCAATCCAGCCGCTGCCCAACGGTGAGGCCGCCATTCACTTGGCGATGGACCCGTCGCAGATGCACTTCATCCCCGGCAACGTGCTCGTCAATATCGCCTCGTCGACGGTATTCGGCGCGAAGTCCGTCGAGCTGGTCCCGCCCGACCAGCCCTCGGCCCAACGGCTACGCAGCGGCCAGACGCTGCGGGGCCAGCACGTCATGGTCGAAATCAACACCGTATTCCAGCAATTGGTGTCGGTGCTGAGCCACATCGACCCGCCCAAGCTCAACGAGTCGCTTGGTGCGCTGGCACAGGCGTTCAGCGGGCGGGGTCCACAGCTTGGCCAGTCGCTGAGCGACCTGGATTCGTTCCTGGCCAGGCTGGAGCCGAGCCTGCCCGCGTTCCGGCACGACCTCGCTGTCTTGCCGGCGGTGTCCAACGCCTATGCCGACGCGGCACCCGACCTCATTAAGACCGCCGCCAATGCGACCCGGATCAGCAAGACACTTGTCGATGAACAGCACAACCTGGATGCGTTGCTGATCAGCGCGATCGGCTTGGCCGACATCGGCAATGACGTGTTGTCGACGAACCGCCAACCGCTGACAAATGTCTTGCATCTGCTGGTGCCGACGACCGATCTGACCAATGAGTACGCTCCGGCGCTCAACTGCGCTTTCGCGGGGCTCGTACAGATATCGCATGGGGCGCCATTGTCGGAACCGAGCATCAACATCTCGGCGAGCCTCACGTGGGGCGCCGAGCGTTACCGCTATCCGACGAACCTGCCCAAGGTTGCGGCGACGGGCGGCCCGCAGTGCGTCGGTCTGCCGAAGCTGCCGTTCAACACGGCCCCACCGCAGCTGATTGCCGATACCGGCGCGAATCCCGTGAACTACGGAAACCCGCAGCTGTTGATCAACTCCGATCTCCTCAAGCAGCTGTTGTACGGGCCGATCGCCGGACCGCCACGTAACTCCGCGCAGATCGGACAGCCCGGATGAGAACGCGCGCAACGCTGATCAAGTTCACGATCTTTGCGGTCGTGATGGCGATGCTTACCGCCTTCCTGTTCTTCATCTTCGGCCAGTACCGGACGGGTTCTGTGACCGAGTATTCGGCGGTGTTCACCGACGTGTCGCGTCTCAAGCCGGGCCAATCGGTGCGGGTCGCCGGGATCCGGGTGGGCACCGTCAACAGTGTGTCGCTGCAGCCGGACAAGAAGGTTGTGGTGAAGTTCGACGCCGACCGCAACGTCGTCCTCACCGAGGGCAGCAGGGCGGCGGTCCGCTACCTCAACCTGGTGGGTGATCGCTACCTCGAACTCGTCGACGGTCCCGGCTCGCCCAAGCGGCTGCCGGCAGGGGGTCAGATTCCGGTCAGCCGCACCGCTCCAGCGCTCGACCTCGATCTGCTGCTCGGCGGGCTGAAACCCGTTACGCAGGGCCTGAATGCGCGCGATGTCAACGAGCTGACGTCTGGGTTGTTGCAGGTCTTCCAGGGTCAGGGCGGAACACTCGAGTCGCTGTTCTCCAAAACGACCTCGTTTTCAAATGCCCTGGCCGACAACGACCAAACCGTGCAGCAACTGATCGACAACCTCAACATCGTGATCGGCACGGTTGCCAAGGACGGCAAGCAGTTCTCCGGCGCGATCGATCGCCTCGAGCAGCTTGTCAGCGGCCTGTCGGGTGACCGGGACACGATCGGGTCCGCAATTGACGCCCTGGACAAGGGAACAGCCTCGCTGGCGGATCTGCTGGCCGAGGCCCGCCCGCCGCTGTCGGGCACCATCGCCCAGTTGAACCGGCTGGCGCCGATCCTCGATGGCGACAGGGACCGCCTCGACGCCGCGATCGCGAAGGCACCGCAGAACTACCGAAAGCTCGTCCGGCTCGGCGTGAACGGCGCCACCATCCCGTACTACCTCTGCCAGTTCGGGCTCCGCGGCACGGATCTTTCAGGTAAGACCGTGCGCGCCAACATCTTCAGGTCAGATGCAGGAAGGTGCACGGAACCCTAATGCTCAAGTATCGCGGAGCG
>NZ_LZLL01000367.1:0-8006 GCF_001669335.1 Mycobacterium sp. 1245852.3
GCAGGCCGCCGAGTGGGGCTGGGCGGTGGAGGCGCCGGAACCGGCCGACCTCGACGAGCGCACCGAGCGGTTGGTCGAGCGGATTGCCGCGGTGCCGGTCAACCAGCTGATCATGGTCAAGCTCGCGCTGAATTCCGCGCTGCTGCAACAGGGCGTGGCGACCAGCAGGATGGTCAGCACAGTGTTCGACGGCGTCGCCAGGCACACGCCCGAGGGCCACGCCTTCGTCGCCGATGCGGTCGAGCACGGGTTCCGCGAGGCGGTGCGGCACCGCGACGAACCCTTCGGCGACCACGGCCGACGCGCGTCCGGGGTGTAACCATGCCGGACATGACAGCGCGGTCGGTGGTGCTCAGCGTGCTGCTCGGCGCGCACCCCGCCCACGCTCGGGCCAACGAATTAGTCAGGCTCACTTCCGATTTCGGCATCAAGGAGTCGACGCTGCGGGTGGCGCTGACCCGGATGGTCGGCGCAGGCGACCTGATCCGCTCCGCCGACGGCTATCGGCTCTCGGATCGATTGTTGGCCCGCCAGCGGCGCCAGGACGATGCCATCGACCCGCGGGTGCAACCCTGGACCGGGGAGTGGATCACACTCATCGTCACCACCGTGGGCAAGGACGCCCGGACCCGCGCGGCTCTGCGAACCACCTTGCACGACAAGCGTTTCGGAGAGCTTCGCGAGGGGGTGTGGATGCGCCCCGACAACATCGACGCGGGGCTCGGCCCTGAGGTCGCGGCCCAGACGCGGGTGCTGCGGGCGCGCGACGACGACCCCGCCGAGCTGGCCGGGCAGCTGTGGGACCTGCCCGCCTGGGCGCAGACCGGGCACCGGTTGCTCGACGAAATGGCCGCGGCGCCAGACATTCCCGGCCGCTTTGTGGTCGCCGCCGCGACGGTGCGCCACCTGCTCACCGATCCGGTGCTGCCCGACGAGCTACTGTCGGCCGACTGGCCGGGCGCCCGGCTGCGGGCGGCCTACCACGACTTCGCCGCGGAGCTGCTCGAGCGGCGCGAACCACTATTTGCGGAGGCGACATGACAGATCCGGTGCGGGTCGAGCGCAACGGCCCGGTGACCACGGTGATCATCAACCGCCCGGGCGCGCGCAACGCGGTCAACGGCCCGACGGCCGCCGCGCTGTATGCGGCCTTCGAGGAGTTCGACCGCGACGACACCGCATCGGTGGCCGTGCTGTGGGGCGAGGGTGGAACCTTCTGTGCGGGGGCCGATTTGAAGGCCTTCGGCACGCCCGATGCCAACGCCGTGCACCGCACCGGCCCCGGCCCCATGGGCCCGACGCGGATGGTGCTGTCCAAACCCGTCATCGCCGCGGTGAGTGGCTACGCCGTCGCCGGGGGTCTGGAACTGGCCATCTGGTGTGACCTGCGGGTGGTCGAGGAGGACGCCGTGTTCGGCGTGTTCTGCCGGCGCTGGGGGGTGCCGCTGATCGACGGCGGCACCGTGCGGCTGCCGCGCCTGATCGGCCACAGCCGGGCGATGGACATGATCCTCACCGGCCGCGCGGTGGCCGCCGCCGAAGCCCAGGCCATCGGGTTGGCGAATCGCGTTGTCCCCAAAGGTCAATCGCGCCAGGCGGCCGAGGAATTGGCGGCTCAACTGGCGGCGCTGCCGCAGCAGTGCCTGCGCTCCGACCGGCTCTCGGCGCTACATCAGTGGGGGACAACGGAATCCGATGCGCTTGACTTCGAATTCGCCAGCATCTCCCGGGTGGCCGCGGAGGCGAACGAAGGGGCCGGGCGCTTCGCGGCGGGCGCCGGCCGGCACGGGGCACCGGCCGGCTGACGCCTCAGCTGCCCTTGTTGATCGTGTTGCTCTGGCCGATCTTGTCGACCTTGGGGTCACCGTCTTTGTAGGTGATGGTGTTGTTCATGCCCAGCACGGTGATGCGGGTGTTGACCTTGTCGAACGTGATCTTGTTGTTGGTGCCGGTGACGGTGGCCGTCTCGCAGGTGCCCGTGACGGTCAGGGTGTTGTCCGAGCCGCCGACGTTGAGCGACTTGCCGCTGGCGCAGTCCAGCGTGGTGGTGGTGCCCATCGATCCGTAGTTGATGGTGTTGCCGATCTCGATGGACGCGGTGGTGCTGGCCCCGCTGGTTCCCGTCGTCGGCGCGGCGCTGGCACTCGTCGTCGCGCTGCTCTTCGTGGTGGTCGTCGACGGGCCCGCCGGCGGGTTGGCCGTCGAACTGCAGCCGGACAGCACCATGGCCGCGGCGGCCGGCGTCACGGCGAGCACGGCCAAGCGCTGCGAACGGTCACGCATGTAGGCGGGCATGTGTCCTCGATTCCCCTCGATTGGCGATGATGATGTGGTGGGCGCCGCTCAGCCCGGCACCTGCTGCAGCCGGTTGGTCATGCCCAGTTCGCGGCCGCGGTCCCACAGGGCGGGCTGACCGTTCTTATAGAACACCGTCTGGTTGTAGCCGTACACGGTGATGTCATGCGAAACCGAGTCGGCGATGACGGTGTTCGACGAACCCATCACCGTCACGGCGTAGCAGTTGCCCAGCGCGGTGACCGTGATGCCGGTGCCGTTGACCATCAGCGTGGCGTCGTTGCAGTCGACCGTCTGCTCGATGTCTTGCCCGATCACGTGGGTGTCGCCGTTCTTGGCCTGCGCGACGCCCGGCGGGGCGGCGGCGCCGGCGACGACGGCGATGACACAGGCGGCCAGTGACCCGGCGACAGTCGTCCACTTCACTGCGGGTCCCCTTTTTCCGACGCTGCTCGAAACGGGCAAGCATGACATTACGTGCATTTGCCTGCCCGGTGGCAGAGTTTATTTTTCCCTCGCCGGGCCCCCGCATCGCCTCCGGGGAGATGAATGTCCGAACGGGCGTCAACTAGAGTCATTAGTTAACCGCATCCCGAACATGCAAGCGAAGGGCGACCGCTATGGCAGCTCCACCGGATCCGCCCCCGGCGGCCGGGCGCCAACGCGCGGGCCGGCCCGCCTCCCGTCCGGCCAAGCTCAGCCGCGACGGGATCATCGACGGCGCCCTGACGTTCCTGGACCGCGAGGGCTGGGACGCCCTGACCATCAATGCGCTGGCGATGCAGCTCGGCACCAAGGGGCCGTCGCTGTACAACCACGTCGACAGCCTGGAGGACCTGCGCCGCGCGGTGCGGATCCGCGTGATCGACGACATCATCACGATGCTCAACCGCGTCGGCGAGGGCCGCGCCCGCGACGACGCGGTGTTGGTGATGGCGGGCGCCTACCGCAGCTACGCCCACCACCATCCGGGCCGCTACTCGGCCTTCACCCGGATGCCGCTGGGCGGGGACGATCCCGAGTACACCGCCGCGACCCGCGGGGCCGCCGCCCCGGTGATCGCCGTGCTCTCGTCCTATGGTCTGGACGGCGAGGCGGCCTTCCATGCGGCGCTGGAGTTCTGGTCCGCCCTGCACGGGTTCGTTCTGCTGGAGATGACCGGTGTGATGGACGACATCGACACCGACGCGTTGTTCTCCGACATGGTGCTGCGGCTGGCGGCCGGTCTGGAACGGCGCACCGCCGCCGATGGCGCCCGCTACTAGCCGGATGCGCCCGCCGTCGCTTTGACCTGCGAGACCGGCGGCGGGTATTGTGGTCCCTCGTGCCTGGCGGCTTACGGCGCCTAACCGTAAGGAAGTGGATGCCGGGCGAATTCGCCTGTCCACGAAGCATCGGACCTCCTCCGGTGCGCAGCGCATGCGACACACCCGGACGCGGGGTGACGCGGACGGCCATAACTGCAGTACACAGACTTGAAAACGCTAGAAGTATGCCGAACACGAACACAGAAAGCCGGTAGATGCCAACCATTCAGCAGCTGGTCCGCAAGGGTCGCCGCGACAAGGTCGCCAAGGTCAAGACCGCGGCCCTGAAGGGCAGCCCGCAGCGCCGTGGCGTATGCACCCGCGTGTACACCACCACCCCGAAGAAGCCGAACTCGGCGCTTCGGAAGGTCGCCCGCGTGAAGCTGACGAGCCAGGTTGAGGTCACCGCCTACATCCCCGGCGAAGGCCACAACCTGCAGGAGCACTCGATGGTGCTGGTGCGTGGTGGTCGTGTGAAGGACCTGCCCGGTGTCCGGTACAAGATCATCCGCGGCTCGCTGGACACCCAGGGTGTCAAGAACCGCAAGCAGGCTCGTAGCCGTTACGGCGCCAAGAAGGAGAAGAGCTGATGCCGCGCAAGGGGCCCGCGCCGAAGCGTCCGTTGGTCAATGACCCGGTGTACGGGTCGCAGCTGGTGACGCAGCTGGTGAACAAAGTTCTGCTGGACGGGAAGAAATCGCTGGCCGAGCGCATTGTTTATGGTGCGCTCGAACAGGCCCGCGACAAGACTGGCACCGACCCGGTGATCACGCTCAAGCGGGCGATGGACAACGTCAAGCCCTCCCTCGAGGTGCGCAGCCGACGCGTCGGTGGCGCTACCTACCAGGTCCCGGTCGAGGTGCGTCCGGACCGCTCGGTGACGCTGGCACTGCGCTGGCTGGTGAGCTTCTCCAAGCAACGCCGCGAGAAGACCATGGTCGAGCGGCTGGCCAACGAGATCCTGGATGCCAGCAACGGCCTGGGCGCCGCCGTCAAGCGGCGCGAGGACACCCACAAGATGGCCGAGGCCAACCGCGCCTTCGCGCACTATCGCTGGTAGGCGGCGGCGTCCAACGGCAGAGCGGCCGGGCGCAAACCGACAGCGAACTAACCAAGCAATCGAAAGAGTGGGAAGACTTCTGTGGCACAGAAGGACGTGCTGACCGACCTCACGAAGGTCCGCAACATCGGCATCATGGCGCACATCGACGCCGGCAAGACGACGACGACCGAGCGCATCCTCTACTACACCGGTATCAGCTACAAGATCGGTGAGGTGCACGACGGCGCCGCCACCATGGACTGGATGGAGCAGGAGCAGGAGCGGGGCATCACCATCACCTCCGCGGCCACCACCTGCTTCTGGAACGACAACCAGATCAACATCATCGACACCCCCGGGCACGTCGACTTCACCGTCGAGGTGGAGCGCAGCCTGCGCGTGCTCGACGGTGCCGTGGCCGTCTTCGACGGCAAGGAGGGCGTCGAGCCGCAGTCCGAGCAGGTGTGGCGGCAGGCCGACAAGTACGACGTCCCGCGCATCTGCTTCGTCAACAAGATGGACAAGATCGGGGCAGACTTCTACTTCTCCGTGCGCACCATGGAGGAGCGGCTGGGCGCCAACGTCATCCCGATCCAGATCCCCGTCGGCTCCGAGGGCGACTTCGAGGGCGTCGTCGACCTGGTCGAGATGAAGGCCAAGGTGTGGAGCGCCGAGGCCAAGCTCGGTGAGAAGTACGACGTCGTCGACATCCCCGCCGACCTGGCCGAGAAGGCCGAGGAGTACCGCACCAAGCTGCTCGAGGCCGTCGCCGAGACGGACGAGGCGCTGCTGGACAAGTACCTCGGCGGTGAAGAGCTCACGATCGAGGAGATCAAGGGCGCGATCCGCAAGCTGACGATCAGCTCGGAGGCCTATCCGGTGCTGTGCGGCAGCGCGTTCAAGAACAAGGGCGTTCAGCCCATGCTGGACGCCGTCATCGACTACCTGCCGTCGCCGCTGGACGTGCCGCCCGCCGAGGGCCACGTCCCCGGCAAGGAAGAGGAGCTGATCACCCGCAAGCCGTCGACGGACGAGCCGTTCTCGGCGCTCGCGTTCAAGGTGGCCACGCACCCGTTCTTCGGCAAGCTGACCTACGTCCGGGTGTACTCGGGCAAGGTCGACTCGGGCAGCCAGGTCATCAACTCCACCAAGGGCAAGAAGGAGCGGCTGGGCAAGCTGTTCCAGATGCACTCCAACAAGGAGAACCCGGTGGAGACCGCCTCGGCCGGTCACATCTACGCGGTGATCGGGCTCAAGGACACCACGACCGGTGACACGCTGAGCGACCCGAACCAGCAGATCGTGCTGGAGTCGATGACCTTCCCCGACCCGGTCATCGAGGTGGCCATCGAGCCCAAGACGAAGAGCGACCAGGAGAAGCTGTCGCTGTCGATCCAGAAGCTCGCCGAGGAAGACCCGACCTTCAAGGTGCACCTGGACCAGGAGACCGGCCAGACCGTCATCGGCGGCATGGGCGAGCTGCACCTGGACATCCTGGTGGACCGGATGCGGCGCGAGTTCAAGGTCGAGGCCAACGTCGGCAAGCCGCAGGTGGCCTACAAGGAGACCATCAAGCGGGCCGCGCAGAACGTCGAGTTCACCCACAAGAAGCAGACGGGTGGCTCGGGTCAGTTCGCGAAGGTGATCATCAACCTCGAGCCGTTCACCGGCGAGGACGGTGCGACCTACGAGTTCGAGAACAAGGTCACCGGTGGGCGCATCCCCAGGGAGTACATCCCGTCGGTGGACGCCGGTGCGCAGGACGCCATGCAGTACGGCGTGCTGGCCGGCTACCCGCTGGTGAACCTCAAGGTCACCCTGCTCGACGGGGCGTTCCACGAGGTCGACTCCTCGGAGATGGCCTTCAAGATCGCCGGTTCCCAGGTGCTGAAAAAGGCTGCGGCGCAAGCGCAGCCGGTCATCCTGGAACCGATCATGGCCGTCGAGGTCACCACGCCCGAGGATTACATGGGCGACGTGATCGGCGACTTGAACTCCCGCCGTGGCCAGATCCAGGCCATGGAGGAGCGGAGCGGTGCGCGCGTGGTCAAGGCGCATGTGCCGCTGTCGGAGATGTTCGGCTACGTCGGCGACCTGCGGTCCAAGACCCAAGGCCGGGCGAACTACTCCATGGTCTTCGACTCCTACGCCGAAGTGCCGGCGAACGTGTCGAAGGAGATCATCGCGAAGGCGACCGGCCAGTAAACCTTCGCTCGGAGTAATCTTGCCGGGTCATGAATGCCTTGGGCGCGGCACAACTGAAAACACCAACACTGCTTTAACAAGCACCAACTAGTCCAGGAGGACACAGAAGTGGCGAAGGCGAAGTTCGAGCGGACGAAGCCGCACGTCAACATCGGGACCATTGGTCACGTTGACCACGGCAAGACCACGCTGACCGCGGCTATCACCAAGGTTCTGCATGACAAGTACCCCAACCTGAACGAGTCGCGCGCATTCGACCAGATCGACAACGCGCCCGAAGAGCGTCAGCGCGGTATCACGATCAACATCTCCCACGTGGAGTACCAGACCGAGAAGCGTCACTACGCCCACGTCGACGCCCCGGGTCACGCCGACTACATCAAGAACATGATCACCGGTGCGGCCCAGATGGACGGCGCGATCCTGGTGGTCGCCGCCACCGACGGCCCGATGCCGCAGACCCGTGAGCACGTGCTGCTCGCGCGTCAGGTCGGCGTGCCCTACATCCTGGTCGCGCTGAACAAGGCCGACATGGTCGACGACGAGGAGCTGCTCGAGCTCGTCGAGATGGAGGTCCGCGAACTGCTGGCCGCCCAGGAGTTCGACGAGGACGCCCCGGTCGTGCGGGTCTCGGCGCTCAAGGCGCTCGAGGGCGACGCCAAGTGGGTCGAGTCGGTCGAGCAGCTGATGGAGGCCGTCGACGAGTCCATCCCGGACCCGGTCCGCGAGACGGAGAAGCCGTTCCTGATGCCCGTCGAGGACGTCTTCACCATCACCGGTCGTGGCACCGTGGTCACCGGTCGTGTCGAGCGCGGCATCATCAACGTCAACGAAGAGGTCGAGATCGTCGGCATCAAGCCGACCAGCACCAAGACCACCGTCACCGGCGTGGAGATGTTCCGCAAGCTGCTCGACCAGGGGCAGGCCGGCGACAACGTCGGGCTGTTGCTGCGTGGTATCAAGCGTGAGGACGTCGAGCGCGGTCAGGTCGTGACCAAGCCCGGCACCACCACCCCGCACACCGAGTTCGAGGGTCAGGTCTACATCCTGTCCAAGGACGAGGGCGGCCGGCACACGCCGTTCTTCAACAACTACCGTCCGCAGTTCTACTTCCGCACCACCGACGTGACCGGTGTGGTGACGCTGCCGGAGGGCAC
>NZ_LZLL01000368.1:0-2558 GCF_001669335.1 Mycobacterium sp. 1245852.3
TGCTGATCGCCACGGTGACCGCGCTGATCCTGGTGCTGGCGGCCAACACCGCGTTCAACGGGTTCCCGGTGCTCGGCTCGATCCTCGCGCAGCACAGCTACCTGCCGCGCCAATTGCACACCCGCGGAGACCGATTGGCGTTCTCCAACGGCATCCTGTTCTTGTCCGGGGCGGCGCTGCTGGCGATCATCGCGTTCCGCGGTGAGGTCACCGCGTTGATCCAGCTGTACATCGTCGGGGTGTTCATTTCGTTCACGCTGAGTCAGATCGGCATGGTCCGGCACTGGAGCCGGTTGCTGCGCACCGAGACCGATCCGCGGGCGCGGCGCAAGATGATGCGCTCGCGGGTGGTCAACACGGTCGGGTTGCTGTCCACCGGCGCGGTGCTGTTGGTGGTGTTGGTGACGAAGTTCGTCTCCGGCGCGTGGATCGCCCTGTTCGCGATGAGCCTGCTGTTCGGCGTGATGAAAATGATTCACCGGCACTACAACACCGTGAACCGCGAATTGGCCGAGCAGGCCGCCGCGCAGGACGACGTGGTGCTGCCCAGCCGCAATCACGCCGTGGTGCTGGTGTCGAAATTGCACCTGCCGACCCTGCGTGCGCTGGCTTACGCCAGGGCCACCCGGCCCGACGTTCTCGAGGCGGTGACGGTCAGCGTCGACGATGCCGAGACCCGCGACCTGGTGCACAAGTGGGAAGAAAGCGATATCAGCGTCCCGCTCAAGGTCATCGCCTCGCCGTATCGCGAAGTCACCCGTCCCGTCCTGGAATACGTCAAACGGGCCAGGGAGGAGTCCCCGCGCACCGTGGTGACGGTGTTCATTCCGGAGTACGTGGTGGGCCACTGGTGGGAGCAGGTGTTGCACAACCAGAGCGCCCTTCGGCTCAAGGGGCGGCTGCTGTTCATGCCGGGCGTCATGGTGACTTCGGTTCCGTGGCAATTGAGTTCGTCGGAACGACGCAAGACCTTGCAGCCGCACGTGGCGCCGGGCGACGCTCGCCGGGGAATCTTCGATTGACCCGCGAATCGACCCGCGCGTCGCACGCGTCGGCGCCCCCGGCGGGGGAGCTGACGTTGACCACCGATGCCCCCGCCAACGGCGGCAGCTGCGTCGCCCACCACGAAGGCCGCGTGGTGTTCGTCCGGTACGCGCTGCCCGGCGAGCGGGTGCGGGTCCGGGTCACCGCGGATCGTGGATCCTATTGGCACGCAGAGGTTCTCGAGGTCCTCGAGCCGGCGCCGGGGCGCACCGCGTCGCAGTGCCCGATCGCCGGGGTGGGCGGTGCCGGCTGTTGCGACCTGGCGTTCGCGGCGCCCGAGGTCGCCCGCGCACTCAAGGCCGAAGTGGTGGCCAACCAGCTCGAGCGCCTGGGCGGGCATCGCTGGAGCGGTGAGGCCGAGCCCTTGGCGGATTCGGCGCCGACGGGGTGGCGCACCCGGGTCCGGCTCGACGTCGGACCCGACCGTCGACCCGGCTTTCACCGGTATCACAGCGACGACTTGGTGACCGACCTGCGCTGTGCGCAGCTGGCGCCCGGCATGCTCGACGGGATCGACGACATCGAGTGGCCGCCGGCGGCGCAGCTGCACGTGGCCGTCGACGACGACGGCACCCGCCACGTCGTGCGCACGCTGCGGCAGGGCAGGCACACGGCGACCAAGGTGATCCAGGGGCGCTACGAGGCGGTGCAGCGGGTGGCCGGGCGCACCTGGCAGGTGCCGGTGACCGCCTTCTGGCAGGCGCACCGCGACGCGGCGGGCGTCTACAGCGATCTGATCGCCGACTGGGCACAGCTCGGCGCCGGGATGCGCGCGTGGGATTTGTACGGCGGCGCAGGCGTTTTCGCCGCCGTGCTCGGCGACGCCGTGGGCCGCTCCGGGCGGGTGCTCAGCGTCGACACCTCGCGCGGCTCGACCCGCGCCGCGCGGGTCGCCCTGGCCGATCTGACCCAGGTGCAGATCGTCACCGACTCGGTGCGGCGCGCGCTGGCCGCGCAACGAGACCGCGCCGCGAAAGCCGATGTGGCGGTGCTGGATCCGCCGCGGGCGGGAGCCGGGCGCGAGGTCATCGACCTGCTGGCCGCCGCCTGCGTCCCTCGCGTTGTGCACATCGGTTGTGAGGCAGCATCGTTCGCCCGTGACGTCGGGCTCTACCTCAAACACGGTTACACCGTGGAGAAGATCAGGGTGTTCGACGCGTTCCCGCTGACCCATCACACCGAATGCGTGGCGCTGCTGACCCGCTAGGGAGTCTGTCGCGACGACGGTCCTCCTGGCGCATCACCGCAATGCCGCCCGGGTGAGTGTCACGACCGGCTAGACTGCGTCGCGGTGTGCCGGGAAGTCTGGTCGGCGATGTCTTGAAGGAACACTGTCGATCGATCGAAAGGCCCGCGTGCATACCATCAAAGAACGGGCCGTGGCTGTCGAGTCTTGTCGAACGTGTGCGCGGGACGTGCTCACCGGGTTGCTGCCGTCGTGAACGAGACTGTTCGTTACGCGCTGTTGGTGTTGCTCTCCAGCGCGGTCGGTTTGGTTGCGGTGCTGGCGAATC
>NZ_LZLL01000369.1:0-11165 GCF_001669335.1 Mycobacterium sp. 1245852.3
GACCCCGGGCACCCCCAGCCCGATGATGGCGCCGGCCATCGCCATCCGGTGGTCGGCATAGGCGCGCCAGGTTCCGGACTGCAACGGGGTCGCGGTGATCACCAGGCCGTCGGGGCTCTCGGAGCAGTCGCCGCCCAGTCGGTTGATCTCCTTGCGCAGCGCGGCCAGCCGATCGGTCTCATGCCCGCGCAGATGCGCGATGCCGGACAGCCGCGACACCGATCCCGGCGTCGCCAGCGCCGCCAGGGCGGCCACCGACGGCGTCAGCTCGCCGACCGCGCGCAGGTCGACGTCGAAACCGTCGTAGTCGCCGGAACCTGGCGCGCCTATGCCGACCACCGGATGGCGATGGCCGGCGCCATCATCGGGCTGCGGGTGCCCGGGGTCGAGGTCGACGACATCGGCTCCACCGCCAAGACGCTGCCGGACTTCCCGCGGCTGTGGGCTCGGATGCTGGAGCCCGGGAAAGAGCCCGGCATGTGAGGCCCGGCGACTACGACGAGTCCGACGTCAAAATCCGCTCCGGCCGGGGCTCGCGACCGCGGACCAAGACCCGTCCCGAGCACGCGGACGCCGAGGCGGCCATGGTGGTCAGCGTCGACCGCGGCCGCTGGGGGTGCGTGCTGGGCGGCGACGTCGATCGCCGGGTCACCGCCATGCGGGCCCGTGAGCTGGGCCGCACCCCGATCGTGGTGGGCGACGACGTCGACGTGGTGGGCGATCTGTCCGGGCGCCCCGACACGCTGGCCCGGATCGTGCGTCGCGGAGAGCGCCGAACGGTGTTGCGGCGCACCGCCGATGACACCGATCCCACCGAGCGGGTGGTGGTCGCCAACGCCGATCAGCTGCTGATCGTGGTCGCGCTGGCCGACCCGCCGCCGCGCACCGGCCTGGTGGACCGAACGCTGATCGCCGCCTACGCCGGCGGGCTCAGGCCGATCCTGTGCCTGACCAAAACCGATCTCGCCCCGCCGGAGCCGTTCGCCCGGCAATTCGTCGACCTGGACCTCACGGTGGTCGAGGCCGGCCGCGACGATCCCCTGCTCGCGGTGGCGGACCTGCTCGCGGGGAAGATCACCGTGCTGCTCGGCCATTCCGGCGTAGGCAAGTCCACCCTGGTGAACCGCCTGGTGCCCGACGCGGACCGCGCCGTCGGCGACGTGACCGACATCGGCCGGGGGCGGCACACCTCGACGCAGTCGGTGGCGCTGCCGTTGACCGAGCCGCTGGGCACCACCGGCTGGGTGATCGACACGCCGGGCATCCGGTCCTTCGGGCTCGCCCACATCCAGCCCGACGACGTCATGATGGCGTTTTCCGACCTGGCCGAGGCCATCGCCGACTGC
Organism: Mycobacterium sp. 1245852.3; assembly: GCF_001669335.1. Lineage (NCBI taxonomy): Bacteria > Bacillati > Actinomycetota > Actinomycetes > Mycobacteriales > Mycobacteriaceae > Mycobacterium > Mycobacterium sp. 1245852.3. The sequence goes on from NZ_LZLL01000369.1 coordinate 1,347, forward strand.
CCGCGCGGCTGCGGGCACATGGGTCCGCCGGCCGACCCCGAGTGCGCGCTGGACACCCTGACCGGGCCGGCCGTCCGCCGCGTCGCCGCGGCGCGGCGGCTGCTGGCCGCGCTCAACCAGACTTCTTAGCCAGCCGCATGCCGAGCTCGTCGGGCGGCACCAGATGGCCTTGGGCACAACGGATTTCGACCGTCGCCTCGGCGCCGCAGCCCAAATGGGTCAGCCGCAGCCGGTTGTGCCCCGGCAGATGGCGCCTCCCCCACTCGAACATCGCCCACACCACCGGCATGAAGTCGATGCCGGCCTGGGTGAGCACGTACTCGTCGCGGCTGCGCTGCCCGGGTTCGCGATAGGGCTGGCGGCGCAGCAGGCCCAACTCGACCAGTTCGCTCAGCCGCGCCGAGGTGGCGGCCTTGGTGATGCCCACCCGGCGGGCGAAGTCGTCGAATCGGGTGGTGCCGTAGTACGCCTCGCGCATGATCAGCATCGCGGACTTGGTTCCGACGACCGCCATCGTCTTCTCGATCGCGCACTGTCCCACCGCCGACCACGAGTCGCGGTCGGCCAGCGGTCCTTGCAGCAGTGTCATCCAAATCACCTCCGCAGCTGGGTTGCTTTAAGCATACCGAGGTGTTTATCTGGGTACAGCGATCTATACCTAGATGATCTGGACTCGAGGAGGAGTCATGAACCGCGACGCCGTCATCGTCGGAGCCGTCCGCACCCCCATCGGCAAGGGCAAGGCCAGTGGCGCGCTGCACGACGTGCTGCCCGCCGATCTGCTGGCGCACAGCCTGCGCGAACTGCTCGCACGCACCGGCGTCGATCCGGCCCAGGTCGACGACGTCATCGCCGGCGCCGTCACCCAGGTGGGCGACCAGGCGGCCAACATCGCCCGTAATGCCCTGCTGGGCGCGGGGTTCCCGGAGTCGGTCCCCGGCGTGACGATCGACCGCCAGTGCGGCAGCAGCCAGCAGGCCATCAGCTTCGCCGCGCAGGGCGTGATCGCCGGCGCCTACGACATCGTCATCGCCGGTGGCGTGGAGTCGATGAGTCGCGTGCCGATGGGCTCCCAGGTGTCACCGGGCAGCAACCCGATGGGCGCGGACATGACGCGCCGCTACCCCGACGGCCTGGTGCCGCAGGGCATCAGCGCGGAACTGATCGCCGCGAAGTGGGGCTTTTCGCGCGCCCAGCTCGACGAGTTCTCCGCCGGCAGCCACGAGAAGGCCGCCCGCGCCACCAAGGAAGGGCTGTTCGACAACGAGCTCATTCCGATCGCCGGGCTGGCCAGCGACGAGATCATCCGCCCCGGCACGACGGTCGAGACGCTGGCCGGATTGCAGCCCGCGTTCTACAGCGACGCGGCCAAAGCCCGCTTCCCGCAGATCAATTGGGAGATCACGCCCGGCAACTCCTCGCCGCTGTCGGACGGCAGCGCCGCGGTGCTGATCACCAGCGGCGAGGCCGCCAAGAAACTGGGGCTGCGCCCGCTGGCCCGGATCCACACCACCACCGTGGTGGGCTCCGACCCGCTCTACATGCTGACCGGCGTCATTCCGGCCACCGAGAAGGTGCTACAGCGGGCCGGCCTGACGCTGGCCGACATCGACCTGTTCGAGGTGAACGAGGCGTTTGCGCCCGTCGTGCTGGCCTGGGCGCAGGACACCGGGGCGGACCTGGCCAAGACCAACGTCAACGGCGGGGCGATCGCGATCGGTCACCCGTTGGGCGCCAGCGGCGCTCGGCTGATGACGACACTGGTCAACGCTCTCGAGCAGCGCGGCGGTCGGTACGGTCTGCAGACGATGTGCGAGGGCGGCGGCATGGCCAACGCCACCATCATCGAGCGACTGTGAGCCGGTCGATGTCGCAGGCCACCTCGAACATCTTCGTCGTCGGCGGCACCGGAGCCCAGGGCATGCCCATCATCCGCGCGCTCGTCGCCGACAAGAAATACTCGGTTCGGTTTCTCACTCGCGACGCAGGTAGCCGGCGAGCCAGGGAACTGTTGGAGCTCGAAAACGTCTCCGCCGTGGAGGGATCGTTCGCTGACGAAGCGACGCTGCGAGAGGGATTCCGCGGTTGTGACGGAGCCTTCGTCAACATCGACGGGTTCAACACCGGCGAGAAGGCCGAGATTTACTGGGCGATCCGCAGTTACGAGATCGCCATCGAAGAAGGAATCAGATTCTTCGTGTACGGAAACCTCGACTACGGGCTGAAGAAGGCGGGATACGACTCTCGGTTCCGCACCGGTCACTACGACGGCAAGGGGCGCGTTGGCGAGTGGATTCTGTTCCAGAATCAGGTGAATCGCGATCGGATGGGCGCGGCGCTGTTCACCTCGGGCCCCTACCTCGAGATGGTGATCTCGCCCGGTACGCCGATGACGCCCACCGTCGAGGACGGCGTCCTGACGTGGCGTGTTCCACTCGGAGACGGGGTCGTGCCGCACGTGTCACTCGAGGACTGCGGTTACTACGTCCGTTGGCTTTTCGACCATCCCGAGCGCGCGAACGGCATGGATCTCGAGGTGGCTGTCGACGACATCGCCTACGCCGATCTCGCCGCGGCGTTCGAGAAGGTCACTGGACATCCGGCGCGGTACGTCGACACCGACCTGGACACGTACTGGCGAAACGGTCCACTCGGCGTCATCGCCGACGCGCCCGCGGGGTACAACGCCGACCGGAAGGACAAGAGCACCATGAACGTCCGCGACAACTTCACCGGGTTCTGGAATCTCTGGAAGCACGGCGTGGTCAAACGGGATTATGCGCTCCTCGACGAGATCCACCCGAACCGGATCAGGAGTGCCGAGGAGTGGTTCCGGCGTCAAGATCACCTTGCGCGGCAGCGCAGTGGTGGTGGCCTTTGGGAGCGGATCCAACCGGAGAATCGAACTCCGATACTCAAAATCGGCGAGGACAAGCGGCAAGGGAGGCTGTAGCCGATGTCTACCTCCGACCCACACGAAATCCCTTTCGACGGCGTGCGCGTGCGCTATCACAGCGAGAAGAGCTACGAGGAACTCGTCGCCGCCCTACTGGCCGACATCGGCGAGCAACCCGTGCCGATCAACGACATCGCCACTTCCACGAGTGACTGGGATTCGTATCAGGAGCGCGTCGAATCTCGCGTTGGGCCAAGCGGATTCATGCTGTTCGGTCTGGTTGACCACGGCGCCTGGATCACCAAGGCCGGCATCGACCGCAAGGCGTTGCGCGTCATTCTCGGCAATCCGCTGATCGCGATCACGATGCTGCGCCACGACGTGACGGCCGGGCTGTTCGCCCCGGTCGAGTTGCTGTTACTCGAGGAGGGTTCAGCCAGCAGCCTGACCTACGTCAAGCCGTCGTCGCTGATCGTCGTCGAGCCGAACGCCGAATTGCTCAGCGCCGCAGAAGGACTCGATGCGAAGCTGGCGGCGCTGGCCGAGAAGGTCACCGCGTGACCGGCGTTACCCCGTGCCGGTCAGCTGTTCTCGGCGGATGAGAGCCGACGGTCGACCGGCGCGCACGGTCACCGATAGCGTCAGGGCGACGGCGAGCAGGTAACACGCCCCCACGTAGACCGGGTTGCCGGTGGGTGTTCCGTCGGCCGACAACCACAAACCCCCGAGCACGATCAGAAATGCCGACCCGAAGACGGCGACGAAGGCGTTGCGCGCCCCGGGCGTGAACGCGGTGTTGCGCCACTGCCGCACCAGGATAGGGACGGCCACCACGGCGAACGCCCCGAGAATGATGTAGTACAGCGCCCGGCGCAGTGCGCTGTCGGGATGCTCGCCACCGGCCAGCAGGATCGGAACATTGGCGATGACGAGGCAAACCGGCACCAGCACCGCGATCCCAAAGGCGCGGCCGATCAATGTAATCCGGCTCAGATATCGCCCGCGCTCAATGGGACCGGTGATCAGGAGCTGGCTGAACAGTGCGACGCAGGCCGGCCCGACGGTGGCGAAGAGCAGGACGCTGCTCATCGGCACGGAGGCCAGCATCGGACGGTTGATCGCGTTGTCGGTGTTCCACGCCCACCAGCGCAGCTGCGGACCCAACTGATCGAAGATTTCGTAGAAGCAGTTGTGCACGAATCCCACGCACACCGCGCCGACGACCGCGCCCCAGTCCCGGAAAACGCCGAGGCCGCGCACCACCTCGTAGGCCAGCGTCATCATGGCGGGGTACAGGGCGACGATGTAGAGCGGCAGCCGGTCGTACATGAACTGGACCGTGAAGACGTTGTGCGCGAACACCGCACCGAGGGAGCCGTCGACGCCGAAGACGGTGGGAAAATACAGCGGCGGCTCGACGATGAGCAGGTAGATCACCGTGGCGAACCAGATCACGATGTTGACGGGGTCCCTATCGCGGCGCAGTCGGCGGATCGCCCACCAGAGCGCCAGCCCGGCACCCGCGACGATCAGCAGCTCGAGCACCGGCAGCGTCCAATTCGCCAACCCGAACGGATTGCGCAGCGTCAACCACGGCGACGCGTGCTCGCAGCTGAACCTCAGCCGGCTGGTGATGCGTTCGATGTCGTCGCTGCATTGACCGCTCATGTGGTGGGTCCTCTAGTTCCTGCGCGGACAGAAGTGCTTACCGGAAGCTTGACGATACATGTCTGGCAAGCGGGCTCCGCAGCCCCGAAGACCGGCACTCGCTGACGCCCGTCATTGACGGGCGTCAGCCACCTGGCGTACGGTGCCACCATGGTGTCACGACGCGCGCCATCTGCGAGCGGATCACCGGGTACGAGCGTCCGCGAAACGCGCCGGCTGGAAACTCGCGCGCGGTTGTTCGACGCGGCGCTGGCCGAGATTGCGCGGCGCGGGCTGGCCGCTGCCGACGTCAGCGCGATCGTCGCCGATGCGGGCGTGGCTCGGGGGACGTTCTATTTCCACTTCCCGACCAAGGAGCACGTGCTCATCGAGGCGGAGCGCGTCGAGGAGACCCGCATCATCAGCGAACTCGGCGACGCCAACGGGGACCTGGCGTCGGTGCTCTCCCATCTGGTGCATCACGTGCTCAGCGCCGAAAGTCGTCTGGGCGCAGCGGTTTTCCGGGACATGCTCGGATTGCATTTCTCCTCGACCCGTCCGGTAGAAGACGAGCTTGCCCAGCACCCGCTCGGACAATTTCTGGTCGGCGTCATCGGTCGAGCCCAGGACGCGGGCCAGGTGGTCGCCGAGGTGGACGCGGCCGAACTCGCGACGTTCTTCCTCACCGGACTCTTCGCGCTGCTGGCCACCGGGGCCCATGATGCCGCGTTGTTAAACCGTTACGTCACAACGATTGTCGAGGGAATGGAGAAGCGATGAATCAAACCGGCATCGAGGGCTATCGGAATTTCCTGGCCAGGCGCGACGGCGAGGCCGATCTGCTCAATAGGCGGCTGGCCAATCGCGAGCGGTTCTTCAGCGATCTGGAAGCCAATCCCGTCCGGTCGGCCCATCCCGCCGACCGTGACATCTTCCTGCGCAACCTGCGACGCCGGCGACCCGAAGCCGGCCTGGACGACAAGATGCTCTTCCTGCTGGCCACCGCAAAGCTGAATCAGGCGGAGCGATTCGGCGTGGGTCTGGGTGAAACCTACGGGCGCAACAGCGACGAGAGCGTGCCGCCCGAACGGGTCTACCTCGAGTTGGAAGAGCACTACCACACCCGACTGCTGGCGTACGCTCTCGATGCGTTCGACTTGACCTTCCAGGTTGTCGCACCACCCTTCGTCATCCGCCAGTTCGTCAAAGTGAACGTATTTTTGCCCGAACGGCTCGGCTTCATGTTCGTCGGAGCCGCGGAGATGGCGGGCTGCATCCTGTTCGATGAATTACGCCGGGCCGGCACAAGGCTTTTCGCCGACGAACCGCACGTCGCCGAACGAATCGAACTGCTTTACAGCGAAATTCTCACCGATGAGATCGGCCACGTCGGCTACTGCGCCTCGCGCTGCACCTCCGCCGAGCGGGCGGTGATGCGTCGAATCTATCCCATCATCGGGCGGCTCTTCGCCCGTCAAACCGCGGAAATCAGCCTGCTCATCGATCCGAAGGCGCTGCACGCACGCCTCGATCGCCCCTTCGATGTCGAGGAACTCACCGCCGGCCTGGGCAACGAGACCTACCTGGTCACCCACCCCTGACGTAGTCGAACGACGTCATGCGCCGATTTCCTCGGCTTCCGCCGCGGGAACGGATCGGGGCAGCACCTCCATGTAGTCGGAGAACGCGACCGTCCTTGCGCGGCGCTGATATTCGCGAACCAGGCCGGGCCAGTTGGTGGTGACCCGGCCGGAGGCGGTGCGGTACCAGGAGTCGCAGGTGGTCCACACGCCGTTGTCGAGACGGGACTGGATCTCGGTGTCGTAGGCCTGCTCGACGCTGCGCCACACTTCGAACGCGCGACCCGTGCCGGCGCGCGCGAGGTGCTCGGTGATCTGGCGGATGTAGCGGGCCTGCTGTTCCATCATCAGGATGATCGAACTGCTGCCGAGATTGGTGTTCGGGCCGTAGATCAGGAACATGTTGGGGAAGCCGGGCACGGCCATGCCGAGGTGGGCGCGCGCCCCCGGGGCCCACTGCGCATGCAGGTCGCGCCCGTCGCGGCCGGTGATCGCCATGGGCACAAGGAATTCGGTGGCCTTGAACCCGGTGCCGTAAATGATGACATCGACCTCGTGCAGCGACCCGTCGGCGGTGCGCACCCCCGTCGCCGTCACCTCGGTGATCGCGCCGGTCTCCACCGAGACGTTGTCACGGGCCAGCGCCGGATACCACTCGCTGCTGAACAGCACCCGCCTGCAGCCGATCGGATAGTCGGGCGTGACCTTCGCGCGCAGCGCGCGATCCTTGATGTGCCGCTTGATGTTCAGCGACGCGACCGCGCCTATCAGTCGGGCGAGTGGGGCGACCTTGGTCAGCGCGAGGCCGAAGAATTCCGAGATCTCCCAGATCAATTGGCGCATGGCGGCGGCGAAGCCGGGCACCCTCCGGAAGGCGGCGTGGTGCGCACCGGTATAGGCGCGATCCGGTTTCGGGATGACGTACGGCGCGGAACGCTGAAAGACGGTGACGTGCCGCGCGGCCTCGCGGATGCGCGGAACGAACTGGATCGCCGACGCGCCGGTGCCCAGGACGGCGACGCGCTTGCCGGTCAGGTCGACGTCGTGGCGCCATTGCGCCGAGTGGAACGACGGGCCCTCGAACAGGTCGAGCCCCGGGATAGCCGGCAGCGCCGGCCGCGACAACTGGCCCACCGCCGGCACCAGGACATCGGCCTCGACGACCTCGCCGCCCGAGGTCGTCACCCGCCAGGTGGCGGTGCCGTCGTCGTACGCGGCGGAGGTGACCTCCACGCCGGTGCGCACCAGGTCGCGCAGGCCGAACCGGTCGGCTGTGTCACGAATGTAGCCGAGGATGTCGGGCTGCTCGGCGTAGCGCCGGCCCCAGTTCGTTTTGCGGGCGAAGGAGTAGGAGTACAGGTTCGACGGGACGTCGCATGCCGCGCCCGGGTAGGTGTTCTCCCGCCAAACGCCGCCGACGTCGTCGGCCTTCTCCAGAACAGTCACGTCGGCCAGGCCGTCCTTGGACAGTTCGTAGGCGGCGGCGAGTCCGCCGAAGCCGGCCCCGATGACCAGCACGCGAGGGCGATGGGTCGAAGTCATGACTCAAACGGTATGGGCGCACCGCCCCGCCCCCACAGCCGATTGCGGTCGAGAAATCCATGATTGCGGCCACGACCGGCGGGCGCGCGGACGGTGGGCTGGCCAGACGGCGGGCGACTCAGACGGCCAGCGACCGCGTGCGGGGCGCCACCGAGCGCTGATAGCGCGCCGGTGTGGTGCCCGTCCACCGTTTGAACGCGGCGATGAAGCTGGTCGCCTCCGCATAGCCCAGCCGCAACGCGACGTCCTCCACCGAGAGCGCGCCGGTCGCCAACAGCTCCTCGGCCAGGACCCGATGCACCTCCTCGGCAAGCTCCCGAAAGGTCGTGTTCTCCTCGGCCAGCCGCCGGCGCAGCGTCCGCTCGCTCATCGCCAACTGCCGGGCGACGGCCGCGATCGTGTGCGGTTCGCCGTCGATCGACGCCAGGCGCTCCCGCACCCGCAGGGCGACGCCGGTGCGGGCCCGGCGGCGTTCCAGCAGGGCGCTGCACTGCTGCTCGCACATGGCCACGCTCGGCTCGCTGGCCCGGGGCAGCCGTGTGTCCAGCAGCGCAACCGGCAGGCGCGCGACGTTGGCCGGCGAGTCGTATTGCGGTGCCACGCCGAACACCTCGCGGGCCGCGTCGTCCCCCTCCGACGGCGCCGGGCCGCTGAATTCGATCGCGGTGAACGGGACCCGGCCGCCGAGCAACTCCGCCATGACGCGGGCGATCGCCGTGAGATCACGTCGCACCAGAAACTCCGCGACCGGTCCGGTCAGGTCGGGCAGGTCGAGCCGCAGCGCCGCGACCGGTCCCTCCACGGTGACGGTCGGCAGGCAGAACCCGTAGCTGAGCTCGTAGAAACGGGCCGCGAACCGGACGGCGTCGCCCAGCGTCGAACTGGTCAGGCACGCGAAGCCGAAGATGCCGAGCGATCCCACGTGATAGCTGCCGCCCACCTGCATGCCCAGGTTGGCCGCCCCGGCCGCCTCCCCCAGCAGGTCCACCAGATTCGCCGCGACCGCCAACTCCTGGCGCCCGACGATCATCCGATCGTGATCGTGCAGGTCGGCCTCCGACAATCCGGACCTGTTGAGCACGTCGGCGACGGCAAGCCCGTTCCTGCAACCGAACTCGGTCATCAACGCGACGCTGGCCGTGCTGCGCGGGAAGTCCCAGTGCGACACCTGGGATCCGACGAACACCTGCACGTCCTCCAGTATGGCGAACAGCCCCGGATCGGGAGTATCGTTCCCGCGTGCCAGCCACTCGGTGAGCACGGTCGGAGGTGACGTCCGTGGGTCGTGTCGCGGTGATCACCGGAGCCAGCCGGGGCATCGGCGCGGCAACCGCATTGGTCTTGGCGGAGCAGGGATTTCGGGTGGTCGTCAACTACCGGTCCAGCGCCGACGAGGCAGACCGGGTGGTGGCGGCCGTGACCGATGCCGGTGGCGTGGCCGCCGCGATCCGGGCCGATGTCACGCAGCCCGACGACGTCGCCGCAATGGTCGCCGAAACCAACGAGAGGTGGGGCGGCATCGATGTGCTCGTGCACAACGCACTGATCCCCTACGACGTCACCTCGTTCGCCGATCTGAGCTGGGAGCAGCTCGGCGGCAAACTGGACCGCGAGCTGCATGCCACCTTTCTGCTAACAAAAGCCGTTGCACCCCAGATGATTTCGCGTGGTTATGGCAGGTTGATCTATCTCACTACGGTGCTGTCCCGCCGTCCCCGGCAAGGCATGATCACGTTGGGAACCGCCAAGGCGGCAATGGATCAGTTCGTCCGGTACGTCGCACTCGAGCTGGCTCCACACCAGATCACCGCCAACCTCGTTTCGCCCGCCACGGTCGCCGACCCGACGGCGAACTCGCTGTTGACGGCCGAAGAAGTAGGCCAGCTCGGGGCGACAAGTCCCATGGGGCGGCTCGTCACGCCGGAAGAGGTGGCCAAGGCGGTGGCGTTTTTGGCCGGCGAGGATTCCGGTTTCATCACTGGCCACTGCCTGGAGGTCAATGGCGGCCTCGCCATGGATTGACGGCCGATCCGTCCGGAAAGGGGTGCGGCGTGCACACGATCGATCTCGCTTACGTCGGGCGTGGCATTCACGAGGAGCTGATCGCCCACGTCGCCGATCAGGAGGGCTACTACCGCGACGAAGGTGTGCACG
>NZ_LZLL01000370.1:0-1852 GCF_001669335.1 Mycobacterium sp. 1245852.3
CCAGGTCGTCGCCATCCTGCCGCCGCCGTTGGCCCGCTCGGCCATGACGGCGTTCGACTGGTTCTGTTGGCGGCTGAACAAGAAGGTGGAGGACACCCAGCGCGCAGAGCTGGGACTGCCGAAGGCGACGGGACCGTCACCGCGGCGGATCGCCGACCGCGAATCGCTGGAAATCCAGGCCTACGACGAGGTGTGCTTCCCCGGGCTGGCCGCCGAGTGGGCGAAGTGGGATGGCCTGCGGCCCTTTGTCGGCACGCTGACCATGGAGCTGACCACCGAAGCCGACGACGAGGTGATGTCCTGGATTCGCGCGGGATCCCCGCCCATCTGCTTCGGCTTCGGCAGCATGCCGGTTGAATCCCCGGCCGACACCGTCGACATGATCAGCACGGCCTCGGCGCAGCTCGGGGAACGGGCGTTGATTGCCGCCGGCCGCAGCGACTTCAGCGGCGTCCCCCTTCCCGATCACGTCAAGGTCGTGGGGCCGGTGAACTACGCGACGATCTTTCCCGTCTGTCGCGCGGTGGTTCACCACGGCGGTTCGGGCACCACTGCCGCGAGCCTGCGTGCTGGAGTTCCGACGCTGATTCTGTCGATGGACGCCAATCAGACGATCTGGGGAGCTCAACTCAAACGGCTGAAAGTTGGTGCCACACGCCGCTTTTCGGCAACGAACCGGGAGACGTTGGTGGGGGACCTGCGTCAAATCCTGGCCCCGGACTACGCGCAGCGGGCCCGCGAGATCGCCGCCCGGATGACCAAGCCTGCCGACAGCGTGGTCAAAGCCGCCGACGTGGTGGAGAACTTCGTCAGCTCGCGGAGTCGTACCCCCTCCAGCTAACGGGCCTACCAGCACTGCGCTGGGTAAATAGCGGAATTTGCTACCGGAAATTCGGGTGCGGGCCGCTCGGGATCGACTTCCCGCTTTCCCAAGACACGGTGTCGATAGTCTGGCAGACTTACGTGAGATCAGGCGACGACGCCTGGGGTTCATCCAAACCACCCAGAGTCGTCATACTTCTACGGTCGGGGGGAAAGGCCGATGAGGTTGGGTTTGTCGCACTCGACTGCACCGGTGCCACTTTCACGATCGAGCCTGGCCTCGGACCGCCAAATCCGTTGCGAAACAACTACAACCACGACTCTGACCGCATCGCGGGGCCAATGGCGAGCCGCGGATCACCGAGCGGAAACGCCGCAGTCAAAGTTGCCCGTGCCGTCGGAGATTGATTAAGGTAACCATCGCGATGAAATTTGCTGTGGCAAGTTATGGAACGCGTGGCGATATCGAGCCTTGTCTCACCATCGGTCGTGAACTGATGCGACGGGGCCATTCGGTACGGATGGCCGTCCCGCCCAATCTCGTCGGTCTGGCCGAATCGGCCGGGCTTCCGGCGATCGGCTATGGGCCTGATATGCATGATTTTTGGAGCGACGAGTTCATTCGGGATTTCTGGAAGAACTTCCTCAAGGGACCGATCAGCTTGATTCGCGAAGCCTGGGAACCGGTGTTGCGGAACTGGCAGGAGATGAGCTCGGCGTTGATGTCGGTGGGGGCCGGCGCCGATTTGCTGTTCAGTGGCCAGCTCTATCAGGATCTGGCCGTCAACGTCGCCGACTACTACGGCATTCCGATGGCCACACTGCACTACATCCCGATGCGTCCCAACGGCCAGCTCCTTCCAAAGGTGCCCGGCCCCATGGTCCGCGCCGGCATGTCTACATACGACTGGATGTGCTGGCGGATGAACAAGAAGGCCGAGGATCGGCAGCGCCGTGAGCTCGGCCTGCCGACGGCCACGGTCGCCTCGCCGCGGCGGATCGCCGAACGCGGCTCACTGGAGATCCAGGC
>NZ_LZLL01000371.1:0-25993 GCF_001669335.1 Mycobacterium sp. 1245852.3
TGTGCCCATTCCCATCTCGGCGATCAGGCGCAGCAGTTCGTTCGGGTAGCGCCGTACCGCATCGACGGTGGCGGTCAGGGATTGCCCGTAGAAGGCGGTCTGTTCGCCCAGCTTCCGCGTGGAATCCGCGAGGCGGGGGCCAAGATTGACGAACCACGAGGGCTCGCGCGCGGCGTCGGTCATTTGGCCGTCACCTTCACACCGAGCGCGGTGGTCAGGATGTTGATGAAGAACAAGGCCATGAACGAGAAGACCACGGTTTCGTTCACCGCGTTGCCGACGCCGGTCGGGCCACCGCCCACCGACAAGCCCTTGTAGCAGGCGATCAGGCCGGCGGACAGCCCGAACAGCGTCGCCTTGATCAGCGAGATCACCACCTGCGGCAGCCCGGTGACCAGGGTCATCCCCGCGACGAACGCGCCGGGCGTGACGTGCTGGACGAAGACCACGAAGATGTAGCTGCCGGTCAGCCCGGTGACCGCCACCACCGAGTACAGCAGAACCGCGACGAACGTCGCCGCGATGATGCGCGGAACCACCAGTGCCTGAATCGGATTGACGCCGATCACCTTCATCGCGTCGATCTCCTCGCGGATGGTGCGCGCGCCGAGATCCGCGCACATGGCCGTCGACCCGGCACCCGAGACGACCATCGCCGTGACGACCGGTCCCACCTGAGTCACCGACGCCAACCCGGCGCCGGCACCCGACAGATCGCCCGCGCCGATCTCGACCAACAGGATGTTGAGGACGAACACGATGAGCACCGTGTACGGGATCGACAACATAATCGTCGGAAAAATGGAAACGCGGGCGACAAACCAAATCTGCTCGAGCACTTCGCGCCACGCCCATGGGCCGCGCACCGCCGCCACCAATGCCTCGGCGCTGAGCAGAAAGAATTGGCCCAGCGCGGTCATGGGCCGCGCAAGGACCGCCGCGTTCACGCTGCTCGTCCAGCCCAACGGAGGTCTTTGACTCAACCCGACCCCCATTTTCGTAACAGCGTTTATACGTTGGTAATTCGCTGGCCCTAACGCAAACAGCACTGTTTACCTGCGCCGCGTCTGCTTGAGCGCACTAGATGAGGGAATGTACGGGCAAAACGATGCCCGACGTCAGGTTTGCAATCAACAAGAAGAAATATTGGGTGGCGCCGCCAGGCCTGCGCCGATGTTCTATCCGGCCGCTGGCCTGCGTGATTAGTCGGAACCGGCCCGACGCAGCGGCCCCCGCAGCAGCGGCCGGCAGACGGACCGAGTAGCGACCGGTGGCGCACGCAGACGAAGGGTCCGGCGCACGGGAAAACCGGGGTGGCAGGCCGAATCAGCTTGCAACGCAGCGCTTCTCAACGCAGCACGGCCTGCGCCGCGGGCGCGGCTTTCCGTCCGCTCCGAAACCAGATGAGCACCCACGGCCACCGTCCGTTCGGCTGTCGTCGCCGAAAGCCACAGTTCGGGCAAGACCGCTTCAACACAATGGTTTCCTTCAGCCTGACCCTAAGCGCGCTAGCCCGGATAAGTTTCTTGCGTTCTGGATACACTCTGCCGGTGACCAATAGCCCGTCGTCATATCTGGTGCTGGCGTCGCAGCGCAGCGGCAGCACGCTGCTGGTCGAGTCGCTGCGCGCCACCGGCGTCGCCGGCGAGCCGCAGGAGTTCTTCCAGTATCTGCCGTCCACCAGCCAGTCCCCGCAGCCCCGGGAATGGTTCGCCGGCGTGGAGGACGAGACGATCCTGAGCCTGCTCGACCCGCTGGACGTCGGGACGCCCGACCTGGCGCCGCCCGAGATCTGGCGGGCCTACATCCGCACGGTCGGGCGGACCCCGAACGGGGTGTGGGGCGGCAAGCTGATGTGGAACCAGACGCCACTGCTGCTCGACCGTGCGAAGAACCTGCCGGACCGCAGCGGGGACGGCTTGCTGGCGGCGATCACGGATGTGGTGGGCGAGCAGCCGCTGTTGATTCACGTCTACCGGCCCGATGTGATCTCCCAAGCGGTGTCGTTCTGGCGGGCGGTGCAGACCCGGGTCTGGCGCGGCCGGCCCGACCCGGTCCGGGATGCGCGCGCCACCTATCACGCCGGGGCCATCGCCCACGTCGTCACCATGCTGCGCGCGCAAGAAGAGGGTTGGCGGAACTGGTTCGCCGAAGAAAACATCGAACCCATGGACATCTCGTATCCGGTGTTGTGGCGCAACCTGACTCAGGTGGTGGGGTCCATCCTGGAGGCGTTGGGCTTGGATCCACAGCTGGCGCCCGAGCCGGTGCTGGAGCGTCAGGCCGACCAGCGCTCCGACGAGTGGGTGGACCGCTATCGGGCCGATGCCGAGAAGCACGGCCTGCCAACCTGATCGACCGGCCGAGCTAAATTCAGCCCGAGCCAATCACTTGGATGTAGCGTGCCCGGACGCCACCATTCCGTCAAACGGATGCGGCTGGGAGACGCCGCCATAAGCGCTTGAGGAGCGGTCATCGTGGGTGAAGGCGTGCCGACTAACGGAAAGGACCCCGACGCTCCGCAGCGGCCGGATTGGGCGGCCCGGCTCGGTTCGGTGTCGGTGGACTGGTGGGCGACCGCGGTGGCGGGCGTGATCGTCGCGTTGGCCGTGGCCAACGTGCTTCCGAGGATCCCCTGGTGACCGGCGTGAGCACCGTCCGCACGGCACCCGACGAAACGTCGGACGAGGTCACCTTCACCAGCACCCGTCCCCTGGACTATGTGCCGGGCATCCTGCTTCTGATCGGCGTCGGGGTGCTGGGCAAGTACGCCCAGATCTGGTGGAACGCACTGGCCAAGCACCAGCACTGGACCGTGCCCGACATCGAATATGTGTTGTGGGCGATCGTGATTGGGCTCTTGATCACCAATACCATCGGCCTGCACCCGATATTCCGCCCCGGCGTGCTGACCTACGAATTCTGGCTCAAGGCCGGGATCGTGGCGCTTGGTTCGCGATTCGTGCTGGGCGACATCGCCAAGCTCGGCGGGATCAGCCTGGTGCAGATCCTGGTGGACATGACCATCGCCGGAACCATCATCATCGTCGTGGCCCGCGCGTTCGGGTTGTCGGGCAAGCTCGGTTCGCTGTTGGCGATAGGCACGTCCATCTGCGGGGTGTCGGCCATCGTGGCGGCCAAGGGGGCGATCCGGGCCCGCAACTCCGATGTCAGCTACGCAATCGCGGCGATCCTGGCGCTGGGCGCGGTGTCGCTGTTCGTGTTGCCGCCGTTGGGGCACGCGATCGGTCTCACCGACCACGAATTCGGTTTGTGGGCCGGGCTTTCCGTGGACAACACCGCCGAAACCACCGCCACGGGATATCTGTACTCCGACCACGCCGGCAAGATCGCGGTGCTGGTGAAGTCGACCCGTAACGCGCTGATCGGCTTCGTCGTGCTGGGCTTCGCGCTGTTTTGGGCCGCGCGAGGGGAAGCCGACGAGATCGCCCGGGGCGCCAAGGCCAAGACCGCGTTCATCTGGAGCAAGTTCCCGAAGTTTGTGCTCGGCTTCCTGGTGGTCTCGGCGATCGCCACGGCGGGGTGGCTGACCAAGGGCCAGACCGCCAACCTCGCCAACGTGTCGAAATGGGCCTTCCTGCTGACCTTTGCCGGCGTGGGACTCAACACCGACATCCGTCAGATCGCGCGCACCGGGTGGCGGCCGTTGGTCGTCGCGGTCATCGGGCTGACCGTCGTCGCCACCGTCTCGCTCGGCATCGTGCTACTGACGTCGCGCGTATTCGGTTGGGGTGCGGGAACTTAACGGTTCAGCGCCTCAACCGCATCGCGCTACGCGCCCGGCTGGGCGGGCGCTCGAATCCCCACGCCCGGCCGGCCGGGCGTGGGGCAAGCCGGCCGCTCAGCCGACGTTGGTACCGCCCTCGGCGATCCGGCGCACCGCCTTGAGGAACACGTCGATCTCGTCGAAGGTGTTGTAGAACGCGAACGACGGACGGACCGTGGCCTCCAGACCCAGCCGCCGCAGGGCGGGCTGTGCGCAGTGATGGCCCGCGCGCACCGCGATGCCCTCGGCGTTGAGCGCCTTGCCCACCTCGAGCGGCTCGTGGCCGGCCAGCACGAAGGACAGCACGCTGGCCTTCTCCTGCGCGGTACCCACCAGGCGCACGCCCGGGATGTCGGCCAGCCGCGGCGTCGCGTACTCGAGCAAGGCGTGCTCGTAGGCGGCGATCCGCTCGACGCCCAACCGTTGCACATAGCGCAGCGCCTCGGTCAGCCCGACCGCGTCGGCGATGTTGCCGGTGCCGGCCTCGAACTTGGTCGGCGGTCCCTGGTACAGCGACCGGTCCAGCGTGACGTCGGCGATCATGTGACCGCCGCCCTGCCACGGCGGTGTCTCGGTCAGCGCCTCCTCGGTGCCGTAGAGCGCACCGATTCCGGTGGGGCCGTAGATCTTGTGTCCGGAGAACACGAAAAAGTCCGCACCGAGTTCGGCGACGTCGATCGGTATGTGCTGAATCGACTGAGCCCCATCGATCAGCACCCTGGCGCCGTAGCGGTGGCCGAGCTCGACGATCTTGTCCACCGGTACCACGGTGCCCAACGCGTTGGACACCTGGCTCGCGGCGACCAGCTTGGTCCGCGGACCCAGTAGCTCCTCGAACTCGCTCAGCAGCAGGTTGCCCGCATCGTCGATCGGGGCCACCTTCAGGATCGCGCCGGTTTTTTGCGAAATCAGCTGCCAGGGAACGATATTCGCGTGGTGCTCCAGGTGGGTGATGACGATCTCGTCACCGGGCTGCAGATGCTTGCCACCCCATGCGTGCGCCACCAGGTTGATCGCCTCGGTGGTACCGCGGACGAACACGATGTTCTCGGAGCTCGGCGCGCCGATGAAATCGGCTACCGTGTCGCGGGCCTCCTCGTAGGCGTCGGTGGCCCGGGCCGCCAATTCGTGCGCGGCGCGGTGAATATTCGAGTTCTCGTGGGCGTAGAAGTGCGACAACCGATCGATCACGACCTGCGGCTTCTGGGTGGTCGCCGCGTTGTCGAACCAGATGAGCGGCTTGCCGTTGACGATCTCCTTGAGGATCGGGAAGTCCGCCCGGACCGCGTTGACGTCGAATATCTCGTGCTCGTCCGAAAGCCGCGGCACGGGAGCGGCTTTGGTCAGGAAGTAGTAGTCCCCGTCGTCACCGGCCGGTGCGTTCGGTTCCGACGCGGGCGCGTCGGACCAGCCCAGGTCGGTGACGGCCGGCGCCTCGGGCAGCCACGACGGCGCCGAACCGCGCGAGCCGGCGGGCACGGTCGGTGTCGTTCCGGCCAACACACCGGGCACCGTGGGCACGATGCCGCCGGGCACCGCGAACGCACCCGGTTCACCGCCGAACCACGGGACGGCGGCCAGCGTCGTCGTGTCGGGCGCTCCCCCGCGCGGGGCCACCGGCGCCGTCTGCGGCGGGACGTCGGGTTCGGCCGACGTCGGCGCCGCTAGATAGATGTCGGAGAAATTCAGCTGCGGCACCGGCGACGGGTACACGTCGGCCGCCCCGGCGCCCGCCTGGCCGGCCGAGGTCGCCGCCGTGGCATCCGGGGCGCTGCCGCGCGGGGCCACCGGCACCGTCTGCGGCGGGGCTTCCGGCGCGCTGGAGGTTGGAGCCGGAACGTAGACGTCGTGCCCACCGACCAACGGGACCGGTCCGGGGTAGACGTCGGCCGTGCCGGCCGCCGCCTGCCCGGCCGACGTCGCCGCCGTCGCGTCCGGCACGTTGCCACGCGGCGCGACCGGGGCCGACTGCGGTGGACTGTCCAGGCCCGGCCGGATGCTGGCCGCATACAACTGGCTGGCCAGCGCGGCAAGCTCCGCAGCGCTGATAGGCAGGTCGCTTTCGGCGTCTACCGCTCGGTACTCACTTGTACTCATGGAACTGGTCCACGGCGACGTCGTCGAGCACGGCGAGTGCGTCGTCGGTCAAAACAGCCAGGGACGTGTACAGGGTGACCAGGTAAGTCGCGATCGCCGACTGGTTGATGCCGGTGAACCGCACCGACAAACCCGGCGCCTGCTCCCCGACCAGGCCGGGCTGGAACAGGCCGACCACGCCCTGCCGCTCCTCACCGGTGCGCACCAGGATGAACTTGGTCTTGCCGTCCTCCACCGGGACCTTGTCCGACGGAATCAGCGGAATGCCGCGCCAGGTGATGAACTGCGCACCGAACAGGCTGACCACTGGCGGCGGGACGCCCCGGTAGGTGGCTTCACGGCCGAATGCGGCGATACCCAGCGGATGGGTGAGGAAGAAGCTGGGCGTCTTCCACACCTTGGTGATCAGCGCGTCGAGGTCGTCGGGCGCGGGGGCACCGGCGAGCGTCTGGATGGTCTGCTCCGGCGTGGCCTGCGCGAGCAACCCGTACTCGGGGCTGTTGATCAGTTCGAACTCTTGACGTTCCTTGATCGTCTCGATCGTCAGCCGCAGCTGCTGAGCGATCTGGTCGTGCGGGCTCGAGTACAGGTCGGACACCCGGGTGTGAATGTCGACCAGCGTCGAGATGCTACGCAGCGTGTATTCGCGCGGGCTGGTCTCGTAGTCGACATAGGTCTCCGGCAGCGGTTCGTCGGTGCCGGCGCCCGCCTCGGCCTTGATCGCCACCTGCTCGGGGTTGACCACCCGGTTCACCCTGTAGATGCCGGCCTCCACCGGGACCCAGCCGAGCAGGTGCAGCAGCCAGCGCGGCGTGATGGTCGAAAGCTGGGGGACAGTCTTCGTCGCGTTGGCTAGTTGCCGGGCAGCGAGGTCGCCAAGTGTCTGAGACTCGTTTTGAGCCGACGTCATCGTGATCCTTTCATGCGTGAACTGCGGCCGGGATCGGGCGGATCTATCGTCCCCCAACAGAAGCGGGCCCGCGCGCCGAGCCTAGGCAAGTGCAGGGGCAGGCCAGAAGGTTTTGAGCCCGGCTGAGCGAAACGGGTCGAGAAGTGCCGATGCCCTATAGTGGGGATATGCAACACCCCGCACAGTCGTGCTTTGTCCCGTCGCGCTGCGTCGGCGTGGACTGTTGTTGCTGTTGTTGCTGTTGATTTCCTGAGCACTCTGACGCTGTAGAAATCCCCGCGCTAGCCCATTTCCGGGCGGTACCGCCGGGTCTGCCCGGTGGCGTGAAGGCGTGGGCCAACCAAAGCCTTTCAGGAAGACCAGCAACCAATGACCATATTGTCCGAGCCCAACCGTGCCCTGGCGCCGGTGGCGACCCGCCGGCGTTCGGTGGTCCGACCGGCCACCGCGCTCAACCGCATGACCCGCTATCGGGGTGGCACCTATTCCCACACCGTCGACCGGGTCGTGTTCACCGACGGCAGCTGGGCGCGCACCGACCTGATCAGGCTCAACCCGAACGTGCACGCCTACTCGCTGGATTTCACCGGCGTCGCGCCGCAGCACCCGTCGCGCTACCGCGTCGACACCTGGGCTGCCCTGCCCCATCTGCGCGCATCCAGCCACGAAGCCACGGTCGGCTGGATCCTGCGGAACTCCTTTCCGATGCGCTCCGTCGCCGAACTGAGCCGCCAGGTGCGTGACGCGGGTTATCCGCTCGGACCGGCCAACATCAACGAGCACGAGGCGATCGCCGCGACCCAGGCCTCGATCTGGTTTTTCACCAACGGCCTGGCGCTGGACACCCGCCCGCTCAACGTGCCCGTCGCCGTTCACCGCTCACCGGGGCCGGTGATCACCTTCGAATTCGCCGGCGCGCCTCAGCTCGGCGGCTACTCGGTGTGGGTCGCCTCCAACGGGCACCTCACGGTACGGCTGCAGAAATCGGCCAATGGCCTTGACTGGCAAGACGTTTCGGGATCCGAACTGGCCGTGCGCCCCGGCCGGGGCCGCCACCAGCGCACGTTGGGCGAGGGCAGCACACTGTCGTCGAGCAGCCATGGCCGCGGCGGGCGCGGGTACCGCTACTACCGGCTGGTCGCACACTCCGATGCCGATGTCCCCCGCATCGAGCACGTCAGCTTCCGGCTCACCGGTGCGCGCCACTATCGCAACGCCGACAAGGTCGTGCACCTGTACAACTACCTGCTCGCGCAGGCGCGAAAGTTCGCTCACCACGCCGACGAAGCCCTGCTGGTCGACCAGCACGCCGCCGCGGATTCGGGCCTCGTCGGGCCGTTCCAGGTGCGAATCCCGCTGATACTCAGCGCCACCGGCGGTCACGAGCTGGTGGACGCCGACGGCTTCGCATTCGGCGACACGATCCAGCCCGGCACGGATTTCTACATACGCCAGGCGCCGGGCACCTCGGGAATAACGCTCACCGCGAAAACGCTTGGCGATCTGCATGGACGCGTGCTCACCGGGGTGGCGCTGGACGAAGCGTCGCAACGCTTTACCCCTGTAGCGCTAGCCATCCCCACCGAGATGAACATAGAGTTCGATATTAGCTGGCAGGCGGATGAGGCCTGGTCCTACGTCGTTGGAGACAAAAGATAGATGAGCATCGCGGAGAACGTCACGGAATTGATCGGTAACACCCCGCTGGTCCGGCTGAACCGGGTCACCGAGGGTGCGGTCGCCGACGTCGTCGCCAAGCTGGAATTCTTCAACCCGGGAAACAGTGTCAAGGACCGCATCGGGGTCGCGATGATCGACGCGGCCGAGCAGGCGGGCCTGATCAAACCGGACACCATCATTCTCGAGCCCACGAGCGGCAACACCGGCATCGCCCTGGCGCTGGTGGCCGCGGCCCGCGGCTACCGTTGCGTGCTGACCATGCCGGAGACCATGAGCGTCGAGCGGCGAATGTTGTTGCGCGCCTTGGGAGCCGAGATCGTGTTGACCCCTGGATCCGAGGGCATGCCGGGCGCCATCGCCAAGGCCGAGGAGCTTGCCAAAAGCGACCAACGCTATTTCGTGCCACAGCAGTTCGAGAACAAGGCCAACCCCGCGATCCACCGCAAGACCACCGCGGAAGAGGTGTGGCGCGACACTGACGGCAAGGTCGACATCTTCGTCGCCGGGGTGGGCACCGGCGGCACCATCACCGGTGTGGCCCAGGTGATCAAGGAGCGCAAGCCCTCGGCGCAGTTCATCGCCGTCGAACCGGCCGCGTCGCCGGTGCTGTCCGGCGGACAGAAAGGGCCGCACCCGATCCAGGGCCTGGGCGCCGGGTTCGTCCCGCCCGTGCTCGCGCTGGATCTGGTCGACGAGGTCATCGCGGTCGGCAACGAGGAATCCATCACCCTGGCCCGGCGGCTGGCCGCCGAGGAGGGCCTGTTGGTGGGCATCTCCTCGGGGGCGGCGGTGGTAGCCGCCCTGCAGGTGGCCCGCCGGCCCGAGAACGCCGGGAAGCTCGTCGTCGTGGTGCTGCCCGACTTCGGCGAGCGGTACCTGAGCACGCCGCTGTTCTCCGACCTGGCCGATTAGTCATGCTCGAAGCCATCCGTCGTGACATCCGAGCGGCCAGGGAACGCGATCCGGCCGTCCCGACCACGCTGCAGGTGATCTTCGCCTACCCGGGCGTGCACGCCATCTGGGGTCACCGCGTCAGCCATTGGCTGTGGAACCGCGGCGCAAAGGTGGCCGCGCGGACGTTCGGCGAGATCACCCGCATCCTCACCGGCGTCGAGATCCACCCCGGCGCGGTGCTCGGCCCCGGTCTCTTCATCGACCACGCCACCGGGGTGGTGATCGGCGAGACGGCCGAGGTGGGCGAGGACGTGACCATCTATCACGGAGTCACCCTCGGTGGCAGCGGCAGGGACACCGGCAAACGTCATCCCACCATCGGTGATCGGGTCACCATCGGCGCCGGGGCGAAGGTCCTGGGCGCCATCAAGATCGGCGACGACAGCCGTATCGGCGCCAACGCCGTGGTGGTCAAAGAGGTTCCGTCCAGCTCAGTGGTCGTCGGCGTGCCCGGACAGGTCATCAGCCGCAGCCGTCCCGGCAGCCCGGACGACTCGATGATGCCCGACCTCGTCGGAGTCAGCCTGCAGTCGCTGCTGACCCGGGTGACCAAACTCGAAGCCCGCGCGGACGGCGCCCAGAGCAATCACGTCATCCGGCCGCCCGAAGCCGGCGTGTGGCACGGCGAGGACTTCTCCATCTGAAAGACGGTGGCGTTCAGAGCAAGACGCCGTGATCGCCCGTATTCGCCACGCTGCACCGAACCCGCATCGCCGCGTTCCGCCGGGCTGAACTCGGCGAAGTATTACTCAGCCTGAACTTAACCCGGTTTTGGAATGCAGCGCCGTCGGCAGCGTTGCACAGTGGGTTATGACCATGCTGCGCGACGCCGAACCGACGGGGATCACCGGGGACCGACCATGACCGAGCTGCATCTGGCTGTGGGACTGGACGGCTACGGCTGGCACCCCCACGCGTGGCGATACGCGTTCGCGCACAACGCGACCGGTGGCGGGCAACTGAGCGGCCGCTATTGGGCAGCGCTGGCGGGCACCGCCGAGCGCGGACTGCTGGATTTCCTGACCATCGACGACAGCCTGGACGCGCAACCCGGCCGCAGCGCCGACATCTCGCCGCGGCGCCTGGCGGGACGCGCGGATGCCACGCTGGTCGCCGCCCGCATCGCCCCGGCCACCCGACACATCGGCCTGATTCCGGTGGCGACCGTTACCCATACCGAACCGTTCCACGTCTCGAAAGCCATTGCGACGCTTGACCATATCTCCCACGGCCGGGCGGGATTGCAGGTGCGGGTGAGCCCGACGGCGCACGAGGCCGCCCTGTTCGGCCGGCGGGCCGCGCCCGACGGCGACGACCTGTTCGACGAGGCCGCCGACGCGGTGGAGGTGGTGCGCCGGCTCTGGGACAGCTGGGAGGACGACGCGGTCATCCGCGATGTGGCGACCGGCCGCTACATCGACCGCGACAAACTGCACTACATCGACTTCGTCGGCGAGCGCTTCTCGGTCAAAGGGCCCTCGATCACCCCGCGCCCGCCTCAGGGCCAGCCGGTGGTGGCCGCACTTGCCCACGCACCGCGGGTCTACGAATTCGCCGCCGCCAGCGCCGACCTGGTCTTCATCACCCCGCACGACGAGGGCTCGCTGCGGGCCATCCTGGCCGATGTGGGCCACGCGCAGCGGGCCGCCGGCCGGGAGCTCAAAGTCTATGCGGACCTGGTGGTGTCGCTGGTCGACGATCCACTGGCGCCCGCAGCGGCCATCTCGTCCGATGCACTCGTATTCGTGGGCAGCACAACTGATTTGGCGGATCTCCTGCTCGCCTGGCAGGACGCCGGTGTCGATGGGGTGCGGCTGCGGCCCGCGGTCAACGCCCTCGACCTGCCCGCCATAGTCGACGACCTGGTGCCGCGCCTGCAGCGCGCCGGCCGGTTTCGCACCGGCTACCGCGACGGCGAGACACTGCGCGACCGCCTCGGGTTGGCGGCCGCACCGAATCGCTACGCGACGGCGCCGTCATGAGCATCACTCCCCTGTCGATCCTCGACCTCGCGCCCATCAGCGCCGGCAGCGACGCCGCGACGGCACTGCGCAACACCATCGATCTGGCCCAGCACGCCGAGCGCTGGGGCTACCGGCGCTACTGGCTGGCCGAGCACCACTTCGTCGCGGTCGCCAGCTCCTCGCCGGTGACGCTGATCGGCCAGATCGCCGCGGCCACCGAGCGAATCCACGTCGGGTCGGCCGCCGTGCAGATCGGCCACACGACGGCGCTCGCCGTGGTGGAAAGCTTCGGCATCCTCGACGCGCTCTACCCCGGCCGCATCGACATGGGGCTGGGCCGGTCCGGGCAGCGGCGCAAGGAGGCCGCCGCGGCGCCGCCCCCGGTCCACTCCGAGCGTGCGCCCACGCCGTGGCGTGAGGTCGACGGGCTGGTCATCCCCGCACCCTTCGACCAGACACCGCTGATGAAAAGCGAGCGGATCCGGGCGCAGGCCTCCGCGCTGGCGCAACCGTGCGCACAACCCCCCGACTTCGCCGACCAACTGGCCGACATCGAAGCGCTGCTGGCGGGCACCTACAGCGTCGATGGCCATGACCTACATGCCGTTCCCGGCGAGCGCGGTCAGCTGACGCCGTGGATCTTCGGCAGCACCAAGGGGCAAAGCGCCGAGGTCGCCGGCGCCCGTGGGCTTCCGTTCGTCGCGAGTTACCACATCACCCCCGGCACGGCGCTCGATGCAATCACCGCCTACCGCAACGCCTTCCGCCCGTCCGCGCGGCTATCGGAGCCCTACGTGGTGGTGTCGGCCGACGTCGTGGTCGCCGAGGACAGCGCCACCGCGCGCCACCTCGCGTCCGGTTACGGCCGGTGGGTGTATTCCATCCGCAGCGGCCACGGAGCCATCCCCTACCCCGACCCCGATTTCTGCGAGCCCTTGACCGAGGAGCAGCAGGCGCTGGTGGCCGACCGCACCGCAACACAATTCGTCGGCAACCCCGACGAGGTCGCCGACCGGCTCGAGCTGCTGGGCCGGGTCACCGGCGCCGACGAACTGGTGATCACCTCCGTGACCCACCGCCACGTCGACCGGCTGCGCTCGCATGAACTGATCGCCAAACGATGGGGACTGACCGGATGAGCGTTCGAGAAGCAGGCCACCGCAAGCAGATTCATCTGGGCGCCCACTTCCCCGGGGTGAACAACACCACGGTGTGGTCGGATCCGAGCGCGGGCAGCCAGATCGCGTTCGAATCGTTTGTGCACCTTGCCGAGACCGCCGAGCGGGGGCTGTTCGACTTCTTCTTTCTCGCCGAAGGCCTGCGGCTGCGTGAGCATCGCGGCAAGATCCACGACCTCGACGTGGTCGGACGGCCCGACACCTTCACCGTGCTGGCCGCGCTCGCCGCGGTCACCGACAGGCTCGGCCTGGCCGGCACCATCAACACCACGTTCAACGAACCCTACGAAGTGGCAAGGCAATTCGCGACGCTGGACCACCTGTCCGGCGGGCGGTCAGCCTGGAACATGGTCACCTCCTCCGACGCGTTCACCGGGGAGAACTTCCGCCGCGGCGGGTTCCTGGCCCACGCCGACCGCTACCACCGG
This sequence comes from Mycobacterium sp. 1245852.3, assembly GCF_001669335.1. Lineage (NCBI taxonomy): Bacteria > Bacillati > Actinomycetota > Actinomycetes > Mycobacteriales > Mycobacteriaceae > Mycobacterium > Mycobacterium sp. 1245852.3. The sequence goes on from NZ_LZLL01000371.1 coordinate 12,999, forward strand.
GCCGAGGAATTCATCACCGTCGCGAGGCGGTTCTGGGACAGCTGGGCGCCCGATGCCGTCGTCGCCGACGTCGGCGCCGGGATCTATGCCGATCCGGCGCGCATCGGCGTCGTCGAGCACCACGGTCCGCAATTCGACGTCCGCGGCGTGGCCTCCCTGCCGGCCGGGCCGCAGGGCCACCCGGTGCTGCTGCAGGCCGGTGACTCCGACGACGGCCGTGACTTCGGCGCCAGGCACGCCGATGCCCTGTTCACGCTGCACGGGTCGCTCGAGGCGGGTCAGCGCTACTACAGCGACGTGAAGAGCCGCGCCGCGGCCCATGGGCGCGACCCAGACCAGCTCAAGGTCCTGCCCGGCGCGACGTTCGCACTGGGAGACACCCCCGAAGAGGCGCAGGACAACGCCCGCCACATCCGCGAGCAGCAGGTCAGCGGCCCGACCGCGATCGCATTCCTCGAACAGGTGTGGGGCGTGGACCTGTCGGCCTACGACCCCGACGGGCCCCTGCCCGACGTCGATCCCGTCGAGAACCCGAACATCACCCGCGGGCGGGTCCGGCACGGCGACCCCAAGACGGTCGCCCAGACCTGGCGCGCCCGGGCGGAAGCCGAGAACCTGTCGATCCGCGAGCTGATCATCGAGGTGACCAGCCGCCAGCAATTCGTCGGAACGCCGGCGCAGGTCGCCGCCGAGATCGATTGCTACGTGCAGTCCGATGCCTGCGACGGCTTCATCCTGGTGCCGCACCTGACGCCGCACGGCCTCGACGAATTCGTCGCCAAGGTGGTGCCGCTGCTGCAGGAGCGCGGTAGCTTCCGCACCGAATACCGCGGCCACACCCTGCGCGACCACCTGGGCTTGTCACCCACGCCGGGGCGGGCCGGGCAGCCGACGGGCGCCGAGCGCCTCGAAAGTCGGCGCGCCACAGGCTAATCCGTGACTATGACGGGTTCCGATCCGGGCAGGCGATGGCCGGGTCATCGGGGTGCGCGCTCAGCCGCGTGACCTCATCGGTGCGCCAGACGCGCAGCGGCATCGAGGCGAGCACTCCTAATAGTCTGGGGTCACAGTAGATTCACGATTCGCGGCGTACCACCCGGGGTGGCGCGTCGATCGCCGCATTCGCCGACAAACCGCGCAAGGAGACCTCCGTTGACCGCAGATCACGCCCGTCAGAAAGTCGCGATCATCACCGGCGCCTCCCAGGGCATGGGTGCCGCCCTGGTTGACGCCTACCGCGAACTCGGCTTCGCGGTGGTGGCCAATTCGCGATCGATCGCCGCCAGCGATGCCGCCGAGGTGGCGGCCGTCGCCGGTGACGTCGCCGATCCCGCGACCGCCGACCGCATCGTCGCGACAGCGCTGGACCGGTTCGGCCGGGTGGACACGCTGATCAACAACGCGGGCGTGTTCGTGCCTAAGCCGTTCACCGAGTACACGCCGGCCGACTACGAGTTGGTGACGGGGGTGAACCTGACCGGCTTTTTCCACATCACCCAGCGCGTCATCGCCCAGCTGCTGAGGCAAGGCGGGGGCGGCCACGTGGTCAACATGACCACCTCCCTGCTCGAGCAGGCCAACTCCGGGGTGCCGGCGGGATTGACCGCGCTCACCAAGGGTGGCCTGGCGGCGGTGACCAAATCGCTGGCCATCGAATACGCCCGCAACGGGATCCGCGTCAACGCCATCTCCCCCGGCAACATCGCCACGCCGATGCACGCCGACGACGACACGACCGCGCTGGCCGCCATGCATCCGCTGGGCCGGATGGGCACCATCGCCGACATCATCGAGGGGATTCGCTACCTAGAGGGCGCGTCGTTCGTGACCGGCGAGACGCTACACATCGACGGCGGCCAGAGCGCCGGCCACTGAGACGTTCAGAGAAGTGCTCCCCCGCCTGGACTCGAACCAGGAACCCTTCGGTTAACAGCCGAATGCTCTGCCAATTGAGCTACAGGGGACTAACCCGATCGCGGGACGAACTCTAGCGTACTGGCACGACCGCACCCAACTAGCGTGGACCACCCTCGGGCCGCCCATAGACGGGGATCGACCGCGCGGGCGCCCCGGCCGGTGAGGCAGGATGGAGCCATCGATAGTCGGGAGGAAAGTTTTGATCCGGTATGTCGTGGTGCTTGGGCTGGGTTACGTGCTGGGTTCGAAGGCCGGGCGTCGCCGATACGAGCAGCTCGTCGGCACCTATCGCGCGCTGACCAGCAGCCCCGTGGCCAAGTCGATGATCGAGGGGGGGCGGCGCAAGATCGCGAATCGGATCTCACCCGATGCCGGTTTTGTCACCCTGACCGAGATCGACGACCAAACGGCCATCATGGAACGCGACGCCGAGGGCTCGTCCGACGACGTGCTGACGCCGTCTAATCGTCGCCGCTAGCCTGCTCCAGCAGGCTGCGCCGGTAGGACTCCATCGCCACCAGGTCCCCGAACAGGGCGTGGTACTCGTCGCCCTGCTCAATCGGTGACATCCGCTGCAGCTTCGACTTCACCTCGGCGATCTGCCGGCCCATCCACACCTCTTGCAGCCGGGCCAGCACGCCGCCGATGTAGCGCGGCAGCTTCTCCTCGTCGACCGCGATGGCCTCCACCCCCAACTCGCTGGCCAGGCCGGCGGTCAGCGGCGACGACGCCTGCTCACGCACCGCCTCGATCCATTGCGCGCCGGTGATCCCGCTCGAGGTGCCCCCCGCCGTCTCGATGGCCGCGCGGATGGCCGCGTATCCGGGATGGGTGAAGCTCTCGACCGTCAGCGTGTCGAACACCGGCCCGGCGAACGCCGGATATTGCAGGGCCGCCTTGAGCGCCTCACGCTGCGGCCACAGGGTGGGGTCTCGGGGGTCCGGACGGCTGGCGGCCGGCTGGGCCGCGGCGGGCGGCTGCGCCGCGCGGCGGGGCGCCTTGGGTCCGGAGCCACCGCGGGCCGCGGTGTTGGACGTCTTGGCCTGGCTGCGCACCCGGTCGATGACCTGCGCGACGTCGTCCCAGCCGACCCATCCGGCGAGCTGGCGGGCGTACTCGTCGCGCAGCGTGGGGTCCTTGATCTGGCTCACCATCGGCACGCAGCGGCGCAGTGCGGCGACCCGGCCCTCGGCGCTGTCCAGGTCCATCTCGGCGAGCGCCGAACGGACCGCGAACTCGAAGAGCGGGGTCCGCCGGGCCACCAGATCGCGCAGCGCGCCGTCACCGGACTTCAGCCGCAGATCGCAGGGATCCATGCCGTCGGGCGCGACGGCCACGAACGACTGGCCCGCCAGGTTCTGTTCGCCGCCGAAGGCCTTGAGCGCGGCGGCCCGCCCGGCCGCGTCGCCGTCGAACACGTAGATCAGTTCGCCGCGAAAGAAACTGTCGTCCATCATCAACCGGCGCAGCATCGACAGATGCTCGTCGCCGAACGCGGTGCCGCACGAGGCCACCGCGGTGGTGACGCCGGCCAAATGCATCGCCATCACGTCGGTATAGCCCTCGACGACGACGGCCTGGTGCCCCTTGGCGATGTCGCGTTTGGCCAAGTCGATGCCGAACATCACGTTCGACTTCTTGTACAGCAGCGTCTCGGGCGTGTTGATGTACTTGGCTTCCATCGGATCGTCGTCGAACAGCCGCCGGGCGCCGAAGCCGATCACCTCGCCGGCCGAACTGCGGATGGGCCACAGCAACCGGCGATGGAAGCGGTCCATCGGTCCGCGACGCCCCTGCCGTGACAGGCCGGCCGCCTCCAGCTCCTTGAACTCAAATCCCTTGCGTATCAAGTGCTTTGTCAGCGAGTCCCAGCCCGAGGGTGCGAAGCCGCAACCGAAGTGATGGGCCGCGTCGGCGTCGAAGTTCCGCTCGGTCAGATACTGCCGGGCCGGTGCGGCCTCGGCGGATTCCAGCGCCGCCGCATAGAACTCCGCCGCCGCCGCGTTGGCCGCGACGAGCCGGCTGCGACTGCCGCGGTCGCGCTGCACGCTGGTCGCCGGGCCCGAGTAATTGATGGTGTGACCGATCCGGTCGGCGAGCAGTTCGACGGCCTCGACGAAGCTGACGTGTTCGATCTTCTGGATGAACGCGTACACGTCGCCGCCCTCACCACAGCCGAAGCAGTGAAAGTGGCCGTGGTTGGGGCGGACGTGAAACGACGGCGACTTCTCGTCGTGGAACGGACACAGGCCCTTGAGCGAATCGGCGCCGGCGCGGCGCAACTGGACGTAGTCGCCGATGACCTCGTCGATGCGCACCCGCTCGCGGATGGCGGCGATGTCGCGATCGGGAATCCGGCCCCGACCCCGGGCACGGCCGTCGCCCTCCGCGCGTGAACCTGCCGGGCTTGACATCGGCTCAGTCTAAGTCGCGACGGCGCACGCTAGCCGGTACCGATGACGCCGCACGCGACCCGATCCATTGCGTTCTCGGTGTCCTGGGCGCCGTGCAGCATCAGCGCGGTCTTGTTGCCCGCCAGCAGGTCGTCCCGGTTGAACGAATCGGTGGTGGTGACCAGGTACGCCGAGCCGTCCTGCCGGACCTCGAGGGACGCCAAGTCGCCACTTTCGGGCTTGCCGGTGTGTCCGGGGGCCTGGTAGTGACCGCCGGCGGACAGGAAGTTGCCGGGCGCACCGCCGGTGGGCGCCACCGAGTTCGGCTCGCACTTGCCGATCTCGTGCACATGCAGGCCGTGGATGCCGGGCGTGAGGATGCCAGGCGCCTCCGTTTTCACCGTCACGGTCACGTAGCCGCCGGTGAAGTCGAAGGTCGCGGTGGCCGCCGAACGGCCATCGGGCGTCTTCAGTTCCGCGCGCAGCGAGCCCGCGGCGGGCGCCGGGGTCGACGTCGACTCCCCGGACGACGGAGCGGCACTCTTCACCGGTGGTGTGGTGCCCGGCTGGGTGCTCGCATGCTGCGGTGAACTGCAGGCAGTCATGGCGACGACGGGGAGCCCCATCAACAAGGAGGCCACAAAGGGCGAGCCGCTGAATTTCTTCATGTCGGGCAGCCTAACTCGCGGCGGCCGCGCCGATTCCCAGACCGGACGACTTCCTGCCGACCGGCGACTACGGACCGGCCTGGCGGGTATCGATCCGTTCGAGCCGACCCTCGGTATAAGAGGCGATCTGGTCGACGATGACGCGCCACCGCGCGCCGTCGTCGGCCGCGGTGTTGAAGGCCGCAGCAAAGAACGGGTCCAGCGTGCGGGGCGCTCCCGCATACAGCCAGTGCGCCACCCGATGGATGCGTTCACGCTGCCCGGCTTGTGTTTCCTGATGACGCGGATCGGACATGATGAACTGCAGCGCCAGGATTTTCAGCAGGGCCACCTCGGCGCGCACCAGGTCGGGAACCTGCAACTGGGCCCGGTAGCGCACCAGCGGGCCGGGACCGGCCGCCGCGCGAGTGGTGGCGATGGCGGCCGAGGCGAACCGGCCGACCAGTTCACTGGTCAACCGCTTGAGCGCCACCGAAGCCGCGAGCGTGGCGTCGTACTTTCCGACGGCGGCGACCACCGGCAGGGCGGAGAGCCGTCGCGCCGCCGCCATGAAGTCGTCGGCGCGCACCCGGGAAAATTCGGTCTCGCCCAGTTTGGCCAGTGCGGCGGCCTCGTCTTCGTCGGCGAGCACCCGCAGGTCGATGCGCTGGGACACCACACCGTCCTCGACGTCGTGCACCGAATAGGCCACATCGTCGGCCCAGTCCATGACCTGCGCTTCCAGGCACATCCGCCCCTCCGGTGCGCCCGCCCGAACCCAGGCGGCCGGCTCGCGGTCGTCGTCGTAAAACCCGAACTTGCGTTGCGCTTCGCCGCGGGGCCACGGGTACTTGGTCACCGCGTCCAGCGACGCCCTGGTCAGGTTCAACCCCGCGCTATTGCCTTGCTCGTCAAGGACTTTGGGCTCCAGACTGGTCAAGATCCGGAAGTTCTGGGCGTTGCCCTCGAAACCGCCGTAGTCCGTCGCGACCTCGTCGAGCGCGCGTTCGCCGTTGTGTCCGTAGGGCGGGTGGCCGATGTCGTGGGCCAGTCCCGCCAGCTCGACGAGGTCGGGGTCGCAGCCCAGCCCGATCGCCATCCCCCGCCCGATCTGGGCGACCTCGAGCGAATGGGTCAGCCGGGTGCGCGGTGTGTCCCCTTCTCGGGGCCCGACCACCTGGGTCTTGTCGGCCAATCGACGCAGCGCGGCGCTGTGCAGGACCCGCGCCCGATCCCGGGCGAAGTCGGTGCGGTGTTGACCCTCGGCGCCCGGCAGGCCCGCAGTCTTGGGCGCTTCGGCCACCCGTCGCTGACGGTCGAAGTCGTCGTAGGGGTCGTGCTGATTCCCGGTCACCGACGCACAGTCTGCCAGGGAACGCCTGCCGGAGTATGGCTCGACTCGGGCCTACTGGCGGGTGTCGTCGCGGGGCTAGATTGGCCCTATGCGTTGCACCGCTCGCCTGATCGCCGTGATCGCGACGATCCTCACGGTCGGCTTCGGCGGCGGCCTGCTGCTGGCGCCGGCCGCCGGCGCGCAACCCCCATTCCGGTTGGCCGACTACATCACCGACAACGCGGGTGCCCTGTCGGATTCCGGGCGCGCGGCGGTCGCCTCTGCTCTCGGCAAGCTGTACACCGACCGCCACATCCGGCTGTGGGTGGTCTACGTCGACAACTTCTCCGGGCAGAGCGCGGCCGGGTGGGCACAGCGCACCGTGACCAACAGCGATCTGGGCGCCTACGACGCGCTGCTGGCCGTCGGCACCCACAGCCGTGAATACGCCTTCCTGGTGCCCTCCACGGTCAAGAGCGTCACCGCAAATCAGGTCGACAAGTTGCGGCGCAACAAGATCGAGCCCGCGCTGCACGGCGGCGATTGGAGCGGCGCCGCCGTCGCGGCGGCCAACGGACTCGACACCTCGCCCGATTCGTCGGGCCGGGTGGCGCTGCTGGCCGTGCTGGCGGGCATCCTGGTCGCGCTGGCAGTCCTGTTGCTGGTCATGCGTTATCGCGGTCGGCGCCGCCGCGCCGCGGCGTTGGCGGCGGCGCGTCGGGTCGACCCCACCGACGCCGATGCGCTGGCCGCGGTGCCCCCGCAGGCACTCGACGACCTGTCCCGCGAACTGGTGGTGGACGTCGACAACGCGTTACGCACCAGCGCCAACGAATTGGACCTGGCGGTCACGGAGTTCGGCGCCGACCGGACCCAGCCGTTCACCCAGGCCGTGACCAACGCCAAAGCCGCACTGTCCCAAGCCTTTACGATCCGCCAACAACTCGACGACGACACGCCAGAGACGCCGGCGCAGCGCCGGGAACTGCTCACCCAGGTGATCGTGGCGGCGGCGCGCGCCGACCGGGAACTGGAGTCACAGACCGAGGCGTTCGAGAAGCTGCGGGATCTGGTGATCAACGCCCCCTCCCGGCTGGACGCACTGACACAGCAATACGTGGAACTCACCACCCGCATCGCGCCGGCCGAACAACGACTTGCCGCGCTGCACAACGACTTCAGCGCGGCCGCACTGACTTCGGTGTCGGGCAACGTGACCGCGGCCAAGGAGCGGCTGGCGTTCGCCGACCGCAACATCACCAGCGCCCGTGAGCTTGCCGCCCATGCCGTCAGCGGGCGGCAAGCCGGTCTGGTCGACGCCGTCCGCGCCGCCGAGTCGGCGCTGGGCCAGGCGCGCGCGTTGCTCGACGCGGTGGACAACGCGGCCGGCGACATTCAGCACGCCATCGACGGGCTGCCGTCGGCCCTGACCGACATCCAGCACGACATCGAGCGCGCGGACGAACTGCTGCGCCTGACAGCGAAGGTCAAGACCGCGCACACCGGTGATCTGGTTGCGGCGCGCGATGCCGCCCTCCGGGCCGTCGACAGCGCACGGGCCGGCGCTGCCGACGATCCGCTGGGCGCATTCGCTCAGGTGACCAAAGCCGACGCCGGCCTCAACGGGCTACTGGCCACCCTGGCCCAGGAGCAGGCCGCGGCCGAGCGGCTGAACCGGTCGTTGGAGCAGGCGCTGTTCACCGCGCAGTCGCGGGTGCGTGCGGTGTCGGACTACGTCGACACCCGTCGGGGCAGCATCGGCCCCGAGGCGCGCACCCGGCTCGCCGAGGCCAGACGGCATCTGCAGGCCGCGCAGGACAAACGATCGACGCTGCCGACCGAGGCGATCGCGCACGCCAACGCGGCGTCGACGCTGGCCGCCACCGCGCAGTCGCTGGCCAACGACGACGTGCAACTGGCGCAGCGGGCCTACGTCGGCCGCGGCGGCAGTGACATGGGTGCGATGCTCGGCGGGATCATCATCGGCAACGTGCTCAGCGGCGGCATGCGGGGCGGATTCGGCGGCTGGAGCCCGACCTCGTTCGGCGGCAGCCCCGGTGCGTCCGGCGGCGGTTTCATGGGTGGCGGCGGCCGATTCTGAGCAGCGCCTGGCGCCGCTACCGCAGCGGTTTGGGTTTCGCCGGGCTCAGCCGGCTGCTGGGGAATGCGGGATCACACCCGATCCCCGCGACACGGTGTCGCCTTCCCACCCGCTCCACACGCCATCCGCAACGGCGGTCGGGCGGGGAACGTCGGCCGGCTGTTCAAGGGTTTCGGCGTCCGGCTTCGGTGCCCAATGGTCATAGTCATCCGGCGGGACGACCACGCCCCACTTGAGCGGAACCGACAGCCCACCGAGCATGCCGGACTCTCCTCGAACTGCCGACACCGTGTCATCCGGCAACGGCGAACCGAGAGGCAAAAGCACCCCTGCCCCCTTCCACAGCCGATAGAGCGTTCGGGCGCTGTGGCGAACCTATTTACACCAACCGGTTCACATCGTAAGACAAAGTGAAGAAAATATGCGGGAATTGCCAATATTCTTCTGTCGAGCACATGCGAACCGACGGCGACCCGACACCGGATCCGCGCTTACGCCCGCCGGATGTCGCCGCCCGCCTGCACAACAAAGAAATCCCGCGCGGGTCGGCTCGGCGGCTTCATCCCGCGAATCGACGCTCGCACATGCGTTGCCCCGCAACGGTTTAGCGCTACCAATAGGACGTGCGTTCGAGGGCCGACGAGTTTTCGAGCGGACCGCCGCCTGCGGATTTTCGCCCGGTTCCTGCGACGAGCCGCGCAGCTGTTGCGGGTTTCACCAGACCAATCAGACGAATTCGGCGTTGCGCATACAACGTTCCGTCGGGGCGAATGCCGGCGTATCGAAAAGTATCGAATTCCGGCCGCTTTGCACACTATTCACGTCTGCAACAGCAGCACCGCTGCACTATCCCGGGCGATTGCGCGGCACCACCTTGGGACGAGACCTGACCACCTGCGCCCTGGTCCCGCGGTCCTCGCCCTCGGGGGTCTTGTCACCGACCGGCATCGCCGTCATCGGCACACCACTGCCCGATCCGCCGGCCGCCGCGGCCGGCGCCCCGGAGCCCGCCCCGGACATCGCCGGGGTGGCGATGTAAGCCGGCATCGATCCCTGCCACGCCGCGGGCACCGTCAGCGACCCGACGAACCGCGCGCCGCCCAGGCCCGCCGTCGCAACGCCCAACGCGCCCAGCCCTGAACCGGCCAACGGCGGCAAGTCCGACAGGACGCTGCCCGCGCTGCGCGGCGCGGCGAGGGGCGCGCTGGCCGCACCCACCAACGCCGGCGCGCGAGAGAGCGGCGACGCGGGCGCCGCCGGTGCCGGGGCGGCACTTTGGGCAAGCGTCACCATGGGCGTCATCAACGCGGTCGCCGGGTACATTCCGGCCTGCGCCACCGACGTCAACGTCGCCACCGGCGTCGACGACAGCAACGAGACCGCCGGCGAGAGCGCCCCGAACACCGACTGCAGTTGGGAGACGAACGCGGTTCCCAGCGAGGACAGGCCCTGGAAGAACTGTGACGCGAGAGTCAGGGGTGCCGTCACCAATCCGGCCAGGCCCGACAGGTCCGCGGCGGGCGCGCCGCCGCCGAGGGCCGCCGGCGGCACGCTGAATTCCGGCAGCGCCTGCGCCATCGATTGGGCCCCGGCGTGATAGCCCAACATCGCCGCCACATCCTGCGCCCACATCTCGACGTATTCGAGCTCTGTCTGTGCGATGGCCGCGGTATTGATGCCAAAGAAGTTCGTGGCAATCAGGACGAGCAACCGGGCCCGATTGGCCAGCACCTCCGGCAGCGGAACCGTCGCCACCAGTGCGCCCTCGAAAGCCAGTGCGGCGATCCGGGCCTGCAAGGCCGCCACCTCCGCCTGCGCCGCCGCGATGATCAGCCATTGCACGTAGGGCGCCGCGGCGCCGGTCATCGCCATCGACGACGGCCCCATCCAGGCGCTACCGGCCAGATCGGAAACCGTGGTGTGAAACGACGATGCCGAGGATGACAGCTCGGCGGCCAGCCCGTCCCACGCCGCGGCCGCCTCGAACAGAGGGCCGGCCCCGGGGCCGCCGAATATCAAGGCCGAGTTGATCTCAGGAGGGAAGAACACAAACGCGGGAATCATGTGCAACCCCAACCGACCGAGTCAACGGCTCCTGCCCCGGACGGAGCGACATCCACCCGCGGCCATTAGCTATCTACTTATGCCCCAGTGGCGATCCTAAGGCACCAGCACCGCGAAAAGCCGGACTTTTAAGCAAACCTTATTCCGCGGAATTCGGTGTGGGTGCGGATGCATCACCGGCGGCACGGCGGCCGGACCCGCGCCGATGCAACGGGACAAGCAATCTACAAGACGGCCCGCGAGTGGTCGATTAACAACCCTTGAGGCGCGCCGCCAGATAATCCGACACGGCATTCATCGGCACCCGCTCCTGGGACATGTCGTCGCGGCGGCGCACCGTCACGGCGTTGTCCTCGAGTGAGTCGAAATCCACGGTCACGCAGAAGGGCGTGCCGATCTCGTCCTGGCGTCGGTAGCGTCGCCCGATGGCACCGGCGTCGTCGAAATCGATATTCCAAAACTTCCGCAACTCGGCGGCCAGGTCTCGGGCCTTGGGACTCAAGTCGGCGTGCCGGGACAGCGGCAGCACCGCCGCCTTGACCGGTGACAGGCGCGGATCCAGCCGCAGCACCGTGCGTTTTTCCATCTTGCCCTTGGCGTTCGGGGCTTCGTCCTCGGTGTAGGCGTCGATCAAGAACGCCATGAACGACCGCGTCAGACCGGCGGCGGGCTCGATGACATACGGGGTGTACCGGGTGTCGGTCACCTGGTCGTAGAACGACAGGTCGACGCCGGAATGCTTTGCATGCGTCGACAAGTCGAAATCGGTGCGGTTGGCGACACCTTCCAACTCGCCCCACGGATTACCGGCGAAGCCGAACTTGTACTCGATGTCGACGGTGCGATCGGAGTAGTGCGACAGCTTGTCGGCCGGATGTTCAAATAGCCGCAAGTTCTCCGGATCGATACCCAGTTCGACATACCAGTGCAGGCGGGTGTCGATCCAGTACTGATGCCATTCCTTGGCGGTCGAGGGCTCGACGAAGAACTCCATTTCCATTTGTTCGAACTCGCGGGTCCGGAAAATGAAGTTGCCCGGGGTGATCTCGTTGCGAAAACTCTTGCCGATCTGACCGATTCCAAAAGGCGGCTTCTTGCGGGCGGTGGTCACCACGTTGGCGAAGTTGACGAAGATGCCCTGCGCGGTCTCCGGACGCAGATAGTGCAGGCCCTCCTCGGTTTCGATCGGACCGAGGTAGGTCTTGAGCATCATGTTGAATTCGCGCGGCTCGGTCCACCGGCCGGGTTCGCCGGTCTCCGGGTCGCGGATGTCGGCCAGCCCGTTGGGCGGCGGGTGTCCGTGTTTGGCTTCGTAGGCTTCAATGAGATGGTCGGCGCGATAACGCTTGTGGGTGATCAGTGACTCGACCAGCGGGTCGTGGAAGACCTCGACATGGCCGGAGGCCACCCAGACTTGCCGCGGCAAGATGATCGCCGAATCCAGGCCCACGACGTCGTCGCGACCGGTGACCACCGAGCGCCACCACTGGCGTTTGATGTTCTCCTTGAACTCCACACCCAGCGGGCCGTAATCCCACGCCGACCGGGTGCCGCCGTAGATCTCCCCCGAGGGAAAGACGAAGCCGCGCCGTTTGGCCAGGTTCACTACGGTGTCGATGACGGACGCCACGGGGTGGTGCACTCCCTTTCCGGGTTTGAGCGGGCACGCGCGGCGCTCGACCGCGGTGCGCAGAGCATCAGTCATGGTAGCGATCGGCACCGCGGTCTTTGACATGCGTCATCATGCATGTGACAGTGGATGGCAGCCGACAACGACTTTCACCGGCGACTACTTTCCCACTACCTGGCACTTCTCGAGGTGATGCCGCCCCCATGATGACGTCCCCGTCACCTTCTGCCTCGATGCCGGCCGCCGCGGATGGCGACTCGGACCCGGGCGTCCTCGCCCACGACCACGACGCGCTGGGCGCCGCCGGGCACTCCGGAGGGGCCGCCTATCCCGTGCCGCCGCCGCGGGACATCCTCGATGCCGCCGGTGAGTTGTTGCGCGCGCTGGCCGCGCCCGTGCGCATCGCCATCGTGCTGCAGCTGCGCGAGTCGCACCGCTGCGTGCACGAGCTGGTGGACGCGCTCGGCGTGCCCCAGCCGCTGGTCAGTCAGCATCTCAAGATCCTCAAGGCGGCCGGCGTGGTCACCGGGGAGCGATCCGGGCGCGAAGTGCTTTACCGGCTCGCGGATCATCACCTCGCGCACATCGTGGTGGATGCCGTCGCGCACGCCAGTGAGGAGCCGCGCCCATGACCAGGGTCAGCGACGATGCAGCGGGGGCACCCCCAGCCGTGAAGCGGCGAGGGGGACGAAGCGATGAAGAGGAGCCGCGCCAATGACCAGGGTCAGCGTCCGCTCCACCCGGCAGCGGGCGGCGATCTCCACGCTGCTGGAGACGCTCGACGAGTTCCGCTCGGCCCAAGAGCTGCACGACGAGCTGCGCCGGCGGGGCGAGAACATCGGCGGTAGACCGATTCGCCGGTGTCGGTGCGCAGCGTGTCGATCATCCCGGCCGCGGCCATCGACTGCAG
>NZ_LZLL01000372.1:0-26346 GCF_001669335.1 Mycobacterium sp. 1245852.3
CCGACCTGCAGACCCTCTTGGCGCGCTGGTCGGCCGCCGCCGCGATCCTGCAGCAGGGCAAGCCGGTCGGGACGGTGCAGCCCGGTGTCGACGTGCAGCCTCCCGTCGACACCGGGGAGGCCTACGGGCTGAGCCCGGCCAGCCTCACCGTCACGATCGGGCTGGGCCCGTCGCTGTTCGGTGATCGATTCGGACTGGCCGCCCGGCGACCTGCCGTGTTCACCGACCTGCCGCCGCTGAACGGCGACAACCTGGATCCGCGCCTGCACGGCGGCGACCTGTCCGTGCAGGCGTGCGCCGACGATCCCCAGGTCTGCTACCACGCGGTGCGCAACCTGGCCCGCCTCGGCCGCAACATCGTCTCGCCGTTCTGGGCGGTGCTCGGGTTCGGTCGGGCCTCCGCCGGACCCGGCCAGCACACGCCACGAAACCTGTTGGGATTCAAGGACGGAACCCGCAACATCGCCACCGACGCCGAATACGATAAGTTTGTCTGGGTCACCAACAGCGACCAGCCCTGGATGAACGGGGGGACCTACCAAGTCGTCCGCAAGATCCGGATGTTGATGGAGACGTGGGACGTCGACCGGATCGGCAATCAGCAGAGGATCTTCGGGCGCACCAAAGAAGAAGGGGCGCCGCTGAGCGGCAAGCACGAGTTCGATACACCGGACTTCGCCGCCAAGGGCGCCGACGGCAACCCGCTCATCGATCCGATGTCCCACGTCGGCCTTGCCGCCCGGGAAAACAATGACGGCATCATGATCCGCCGGCGGTCGTACAACTACACCGACGGCCTGGACGCCAACGGCCAACTCAACGCCGGTCTGCTGTTCGTCTCGTATCAAAAAGATCCCCAAGATTTTATTCGTCTGCAGAACCGCCTGGGTGCCCACGACCTGCTCAACGAATACATCCGCCACATCGGATCAGCTATCTTCGCGGTGCCGCCGGCGCCCGCTGAAGGCCACTACATCGGGCAAAACCTGTTCAGCTGAGCAAATCTCGTCGGCGACCGACGGCCCGGCCGGGTCGCCACGTTTCACCCCCGTGACGTTTCGTGTCGGACCGGTAAATCAATCGCACCCGCCGTCACGCATCGCGGCCCGGCGCGCACTAACTCCGTGAACCCGCACAATCAGCGAGAAACGGAGAAGTCACATGACCGACGCGCTCGTCATCGACGCCGAAGGCCTGGACCGGCTGTCGTGTAACGCCAAAAGCAATCCCGAGACGGGCAGGAAGACGCTCAAAGCCAAGACCGTGTGCGAAGCGGGCTTTCGCAACATGACCTACGTCCGGGACTTGGCGCCGATGCTGGTGGGCGAGCCGCCCGCGCTGCTCGGCGACGACTCGGCGCCCAATCCCTCGGAGACCGCGTTGGCCGCGCTGGGTTCGTGCGTCTCGGTGGGCCTGCTGGCCAACGCGACGCACCGCGGGGTGACGCTGACCAAGATCGAGGTCGAGATGCAAGGCGACATCGACATTTCCGCGGTGTGGGGCGTGGGGGACACCCCGGAGGGCAAGTACCTGGGGTTCAGCGCCGTCCGCTGCACGGTGAGCCTGGCCGGTGACGCCGACGAAGCCACGCTGAAAGAGATCCACGACAACGCCATCGCCTGGTCGCCGGTGGTGAACACGTTTCGCAACCCGGTCACCGTCGACTCGACTCTGATCACCGGATAAGCACGCGACATGATGACGACCACGGACACAGCGGCCGGCCAGTTGGATGTCGAGCTGCTGGAAGACATTCGGGGGCACGCCGCGGCGTTGGACCGCGGCGAGGGCCACTCCCGTCGCAGCTTCGCCGCGCTGGGGGAGGCGGGCCTGCTGGGCATTGGCGCCCCGGGCAACGTCGACGGCCAGCTTCCGGTGATGGCCGAGGTGATCCGATCGGTTTCCGGGGCCTGCATGAGCACGGGGTTCTCGTTGTGGGCGCATCGCATGACGGTCGAGTATCTGCTCACCGCCGCAACCGAATTCAGCAGTGCGGCGGTCGAGCCGCTCCTAGCGGGAGCGGTGCCGGGCGTCACCGGCATGGCCGCGGCGTTCAAGGAGGCGGCGGGCTGCGGCAGCGTGGAGTTGACCGCCACATCCGTGGCCGGCGGTTACCGGGTCTCCGGTCCGATCAGGTGGGCCAGCAACCTGTATCCCGACTCCACGATGGTGACCGCGGTGCGCACCGATACCGGCGAGAAGCTCATCGTCGCGCTGCCGCTGAACACGCCCGGGGTGAACGTGGGTGAGCATTTCGATCTGCTGGCCATGGGCAGTACCGCCTCGTCGTACCTGAACCTGGACGGCGCGCACGTTCCTGCCGGCCAGGTGCTGTCGCGCGACTTCGAGGGCTTCCTGCAGTCGGTGCGCCCGACATTCCTTGTCCTGCAATCCGCGATGTGCCTGGGCCTGACCCGGACCGCCCTGGACCAGGCTCGCCTGGGACTCGGCGGTGTCAACGCCGTGTTCAGCGACGACGTCGACCGCGTCGCGGACCAGCTGGTTACCGCCGAGGCCACCCTGGCGAAGCTGGCCGCGGCCGTCGGAGGGGCCGAGCCGCCCACCAAGAAGGAGTTGCTGTCGCTGCGCCTCGCCGCCGCCGAATTGTCCAGCGCCAGCGCCGACTTGGAGGTGCGGACCGCCGGCGGCAAAGGCTACGCGAGCCGAACACCGGCAAGCCGGCGCTATCGCGAGGCGGCGTTCATCCCCGTCCAGTCGCCGTCCGAAGGCCAGCTGCGCTGGGAACTGGCCAGATGCGTCTGAGCGCGGGTCGATGGTGACTCCGGTGGCGGTGCCGCCGGAGGGCACCGAGTCCGAATACCTGGTCGGCGGGGTTCCGCTGGCCAGCTTGGTGCGCGACTTTCACCGGCCCATGGTGAATTTCGCTCGCACCATGGTGGATTCGGCAACGGTCGCCGAAGAAGCCGTGCAGGAGGCGTGGGTACAGGTGCTGCAGTCCTCGGACTCGTTTCAGGGGCGTTCGTCGGTGAGCACCTGGTTGTTCGGGATCGTCAAACACACCGCCTCCCGGCACCGGCGCAGGGAATCGCGGATCCGCCACCACGAGGTGCTGGCCGCCGACGGCGAAGGCGACGACCCGCTGTCGGGTCGCATGCATCCCGCCGGTCACCCCGACGCCGGCCACTGGAGCCTCCCGCCGTCGCGCCGCTTTCTCCCCGAAGACCGGACCGTCGAGAGCGAACTGCTCGGCTACGTGCGGTCGGCACTGGATGCGTTGCCCGAACGCCAACGGCAGCTGGTCATCCTGCGCGACATCGTCGGAACATCAGCCGACGAGGCGGCCGCGCTTCTCGAACTGACCGCCGAGGCGCAGCGGGCACTGCTTTACCGCGCCCGGGGAAATCTCAGAGCCGAATTGGAAAAGCGGTACCAGCGATGACCGTTCATGACAACGCAGTCCCCGCCATCGATTGCGTCGACTTCGTCCGCCTCGTCGACGATCTCGTCGACTCCGACCCCCAGCAGTGGGGACCGATCGTGGCCAAACACCTCGACGAATGCCCACCGTGCCTGGTTTATCTGCAACAGATGCTCGACCTCAAGATCCTGCTCAGCCACGTCTTCGACGGCGAGCAGCTCAGCGAGGATCACATTGCCGGTGTCATCAACGCGATCAACACCTTTAGGAAAGGCGAACCCCGATGACGATCAACGCTGAAGCGCCGCAGCTTCGAAGCGATGCTGTGGTTGCGGACAACGTGACCGTGTTGCCCTCTGGCGTCCGGGCCGACGCCGTGCCCGAGGATCCGTTCGAGCCACTGTCGGTGGGCGCCATGGTGGATCGGGTCGCGGCCATGGCAGTGGAAAAAGCCGCGCATCCCTGGGCATTCCTGATGCGCTCGCTGGTGGGCGGTGTGATGGTGGCCTTCGGAGCGCTGCTGGCCCTGGTGGTGAGCACCGGCGTCAAAACACCCGGTGTGGCAAGCCTTTTGATGGGGCTGGCCTTCGGCATGTCCTTCGTCTTGATCCTGGTGTCGGGCATGTCGCTGATCACCGCGGACATGGCCGCGGGCTTTCTCGCCGTGCTCAAGCGCACGCTGAGCCTGCGCGGCTATGTCGCGTTGGTGACCGTCGGACTCATCGGCAACATCGTCGGCGCGCTGGTGTTCGTCACGGTGTGCGCCGCGGCGGGCGGGCCTTACCTCGGCGCGTTCGCCGAACGAGCGGCCACCGTCGGCACGCTGAAGGCGGGCCAGCCCTTTTGGACGGCTCTGCTGCTGGCCGTGGTGTGCACGTGGTTCCTGCAGACCTCGATGTGCATGTTCTTTAAGGCCCGCAGCGACGTCGCACGGATGGCGTTCGCGTTCTACGGGCCGTTCGCGTTCGTCATCGGCGGCACCCAGCACGTGATCGCCAATGTCGGATTCCTGGGTCTTCCCTTGCTGCTCAACCTCTTTCACCCGGTCGCGCCGCGCGGCGCGATCGGCTGGGGCTTCGGCCCGCACGGGCTGCTCACCAACATCGGGATCACCACCGTGGGTAATCTCATCGGCGGCACGGTATTCGTGGCGTTGCCGTTCTGGATCATCGCGCAGCTGCAGCGGCGCAAGGTCTAGCCGGTGACGAGAGACCTCCGGCCCGACGGTTGAGGACTAAAGCCTCACGATTAAGACGCCCCTCCTCGGATAGCGTTTGTGCAGATGGAGGGAGAACGTTATGTCCGTACCCGTCAAAGAACTCGGTATCGTCGTCGCGGTCGACGGCTCGCCGGCCTCAACCGTCGCCGCGGGCTGGGCGGCCCGGGAGGCGGCGATGCGTAACATCCCCTTGACCGTCGTGCACGCCGTGTCGACTCCCACCGCAACCTTCCCGCCGGTTCCGTACCCCGAGTCCCTCGTCACGAGCCTGGAAGACGAAGGCAAGAAGGCGATCATGCACGCGACAAAAGTCGCCGAAGACGCGATGCCGGCCGACCGCGCGGTGCCCATCGGCAGGAAACTGGTCTACGCCGCCCCGGCGCTGGCCCTGCTGAAGATGTCCGATACGGCGGAGATGATCGTCATGGGCAGCTCGGGCCGAGGCTTACTGGCCCGTGGCCTGCTGGGGTCGGTGAGCTCGACCGTGGTGCGGCACGCGAACTGTCCGGTCGCGGTCGTGCGGGACGAAGAACTGCCTGATCCGCGGAATGCCCCCGTCCTGCTGGGCACCGACGGCTCACCGGCTTCCGAACTCGCGACGGAAATCGCGTTCGACGAGGCGTCTCGTCGCGGTGTGGATCTGGTGGCCATTCACGCATGGAGCGACGCCGCGGTGGTCGACGTCTTCGAAATCGATTGGCCGGCCGTCGAAGGCGAAGCGGAACGCACCCTTGCCGAGAGCCTGGCGGGCTGGCAAGAACGCTATCCCGATGTGACGGTTCACCGACTCATCGCTCAAGACCGGGCCGCGCGGCACCTCATTGACAAGTCAGAGACCGCACAGCTTGTGGTCGTCGGCAGCCACGGGCGGGGCAGCCTGAGCGGGCTGCTGTTGGGTTCGGTCAGCAACGCCGTCCTGCACGCGGTCCGGGTGCCCGTCATCGTCGCCCGACCGTCCGCCGCATAAACCGTCGCCTCCGTCGCCCGACAGCGCATCTGGCGGTGCCTAGGTGTTGCGATCCGACGACCGGTCAAGTTGTGGCACAAACCATGTCACGGGCGTCATTTACCGATTCGCCAGACCGGCCACCGTTGCCACGGCGCGGACCGAGAAGGCGACATTCCTTCCCACGGCACCGTCGTCACCGGCCGCGCCGGGAGTGGTCCACCGCACCCGTGCGGTCCCGCTGACATGCAGAGCGGCGCCGGTGTCGAAATCGAGGAACAGCAAGGCGGCTTCGTCGTCGACAGCCAGATTGCCGTAGCTGTTGAACATATTGTTTCCCGGGAAATCCGGCCACCACAGCCGGTTCGGGGAGTCGATTCGGACGAATCCGGGTGGGCCGCCTCGGTGTGACGCATCGCTGCCGCGGGTGGGATGGGTGGTGCCCAGGAAGAACGTGTCGGACCTTGCAATCATTGCTTGATCCGCGGGACCGAGAAGCGTTGCGCGGCGGGGGTGTTTCGAAGGGGTAGCCAGACCGGCCACGTCGATCGCGCGGCGGTGAATGTATTTGGGGCAATTGCCATACGACTGGTCGATGCGCAGGGTCATGCTGGCGTGGTCGGCACCGACAAGTTCGCCGTTTATTCGTAGCCTGCGGCGGGTGGCAAAGTCGATGGCGATCAGCCCGACTTGTTGACCGGCCCGGATCTCGTGCAGGGGATCGCCGTCGCGGGGAGCGGACGACACATGCAAGACACCTGCTTGCCCGCGGAGAAATCCCGGTGGCGCGGCCAGCGGCGAGACCCAGAGGACGCCGTCGTGGTCGCGTCCGGTCAGCGCGGCGAACCCCTGCGACGCCAGGAAGCGTGCGGCGCCGTCAGACAGATCCGACGAGTCAAGCATGCTCTCGAGCCGCCCGGCCTCGGCTTCGACACCCGCTCGGCGCTGCGTCGCGAGTTCGCCCTCGTGGAATCCCGTCGCGGCCATATCCGTCGTAACAACGGCACCGGGGCAAAGCTTCCTGGCGGTACGGGCGCCCTCGGTCAGGCCTTGCGGTCCCGCTCCACGTCTCGCACATGGGGCGCGGACCGGGTTGGGGGTCGCAATGCCGCCAGCAGTGCTCCGGCGCCGAAGATCGCCGCGGTCAGCCACGGAAAGTGTCCGTCGGGGGCGAAGCCCGCGGCGGCGATCAGGGACAGGGCGTAGGCCGCCGCCGCGGCGCCGGCCAGCATCACCGGCTCGGTCCAGCGTTCGGTGAGCGGTACCCCGAGCAGCGGTAAGGGAGCCGCGAAAAGCCTTCGGGCCCACCACAACAGCATCATCTCGACCGCCGTGACGACGCTCAAGATGACCACCCATTCCAGCCGGGCCAGCCACCAGTGCGCGCTACCCTCGGGCGGCTGCGGCAAGAGTCCGGCCGGATAGCTGACGATCGCCACGATCACAACGGGGATCATGTGCCACAGGTAAAGCGCCATGATGTTGTTGTTGGCGACGGACAGGACGCGCTCGACACGCATGGTGCGCAGCGCACGGTTCAGCGCGGGCGTCAGTGCCATCGCAAGCCCCGTTTGGGCGCAGCCGAACGCCAACAGCGCCACGGTCGGAGGCGTCGTGTTGTCGATGGTCTGCCCGGGGACACCGATCATGCTGACCGGATAAACCCTGCGCCACACCAGCAACGCCAGGGCCACCGACGAGACGGCCGCCAGCAGAGCGGGTCTGCGGCCAGCCAATGACCCGCCGTGCCAAGCGATCCCGAGCTGATACAGGGCGCCCCAGCCCAACAGGTAGTTCACCCAATTCAGGTACGGCACATGGCCGGCGAGCCGGGCGACATCCACCGCCGCGACTGCCAAGACGAGTGCGGCCGGTACCAGCAGGCCCCAACGATGTTGTGCGGCAATGGCAATCGGCGTCAGCGACACGACAACCAGGTACACAGCCAGGAACCACAGGTGCATGGCCACCGCCCAGCCGGCGTACTCGAGCACCGAGCCCGCCACGCCGCAGAAACCCAGGGCAACGACCACCACCGACACCAGCGCCATGTACACCGCGGTCGGTCCGAGGACTCGCGCCAGCCGGTGCTGTATCCAGGTCCGCCGCGAAAGTCCCTCAGCGTCATGGCGGTGCGTCCAGGACACGGCGCCGGCATAACCGGCAACCAGGAAGAATGCCGGGACGGCCTGGAAGGGCCAGGTCAGCCACTGGGTCCAGGGCAGGTCGACGAGCGGGTTCTGCCGGCCGAACTGGCCATCGTGATAGGTGACCGACCCGGCCAGCCAGTGTCCCAGCACGATGAGCACCACGCCGGACACGCGGTAGTAGTCGACCGCCAGATTGCGCGGCGGCCGCGTCGTGTTTGCGTGGCCCATCAGATCGGGGGAAGCTCGACGCGGTACACAGCGCCACGGTACCGTCCGGCCCCCAGCGGGGTCTGGCGCAGCCGCAGAACAGGAGACATCCCATGAAACAGGCTCAACTCGGCGGGTTGCAGGTCGGTCGCCTCGGCCTGGGTGCGATGGGCATGTCGGTGGCCTACGCGGTCGGCGGATTCGACGATGCGGAATCGGTCCGCACCGTGCATCGCGCCATCGACCTTGGTGTGACGCTGATCGACACGGCCGAGGTCTACGGCCCGTACGTCAACGAGGAACTGCTAGCCCGCGCGCTGCGGGGACGGCGCGATCAGGTGGTGCTGGCAACCAAATTCGGTCTGATCTCGCACACCGGTCGCGAGGGCCTGGACAGCAGCCCCGCCAACATCCGTATCGCCGTGGACGGTTCGCTGCGACGGTTGGCGACCGATCGCATCGACCTGTACTACCAGCACCGCCTCGACCGCCAGACGCCGATCGAAGAGACCGTCGGCGCGCTGGCCGAGCTGGTCGCCGCCGGGAAGGTCCGCCACATCGGCCTGTCGGAAGTCGGGGTGGATAACATTCGTCGCGCGCACGCGGTGCACCCGATCACGGCGGTGCAGTCGGAGTACTCGCTGTGGACCCGCGATCAAGAGGACGAGATCTTGCCGGTGCTGCGCGAATTGGGCATCGGGTTCGTCGCCTACTCGCCCCTGGGCCGTGGCTTTCTCACCGGCGCAATCCGTTCCACGCACGAGCTGCCCGAGACCGACTACCGCAAGACCAACCCGCGGTTCTTCGACGAAAACTTTCAGCACAACCTGCGCTGCGCCGACGAGGTGCGCGATATCAGCGCGGACGTCGGCGCCACGCCGGCTCAGGTCGCCTTAGCATGGTTGTTGGCGAAAGGCCCTGATATCGTGCCCATTCCGGGCACCAAGCGGGTTACGCGTCTGGAAGAGAATGTCGGCGCCGACGCGATCGAGCTCACCGCCGATCAACTGGCCAGGCTCGATCGGCTCACCCCGCCCGCAGGGGGCCATCACGCCGAGGCGCAAATGGCGTGGATCGATCGCTAGCGGCGCCCCGTAGCCGCCGCCCGGTGCGCGTCGCGTTAGTCGACGCTGGCCAATGCCGCTGGGCCGTAGGTTTTTTCGATCAGTGACCACGGGTCGGCGTAGGGGCCGCGTCCCTCCAGCCGGCGCTGCACAATCAAAACGGCCCGCAGCACCGGGCGTAGCACCGGGCCAAGCAGTCGCAGCACGATCCGCAGGTGGCCCTGCGATTCGGCCAGCCACGCCAGTGTCTGGTTCCAGTCGTGCTCTTGAAAGTCCAGCAGCGCTTGCGCTTCGGTGGTGTCGTACCAGCCGGTGAAGCTCCAGCCGCGGTCGTCGGCCGGGTCGCCCGGCAGGCCGGCCGAGGGGCCGAGCGGTCCCAGGCCGGCCGCGCGCATCAGGTCGTCCTGGAGGCCGTGCTGGAGCAGCACATACGTTTCGTTGCCGCCGATGAGCAGGGCCTTGCCGGAGATGGAGTCCTTGCGGTCGACGCCGTTGGCGAATGCCAGCGCCACGTCACGCGCATCCACCGCATGAATCCGGTTGTCGCTGGGCATCGAACGCATCAGGGTGAGGTAGTCGCCGTTGATGCCGGCCTGCGTGTCCGGCGAGATGACGCCGGCAAGTCGGTAGAGCGCATACGGCAGGCCGCTGCCACGGATCGCCGCCTCGGCAAGGACTTTGTCCTGCCCGTATTGGTCGACGGGGTTCACCGGCGTGTCCGGCGTGATCCGCTCCGGCTGACGGTAGGGGTTGCGAGATCCATACACCGCGGCGCTGGACGCCATGAGGAACAGCGGCGGGCGTGGGAGCGCGGCGCAGGCGTTCAACAGGTTCTCGGTGCCACCGACATTGACGCGGCGGGCCAATCCGGGATTGCGGTAGGACGGCGGGGACACGATAGCGGCCAGGTGAACGACGGCGCCGGGCTCATGAGTCGCGAGGAGAGCGTTGACGGCCTCGGCATCCAGCAGGTCGGTGTACGCGGGTATCAACGTCCCCGGGTGCGCGCCGGCCGCGAGTTCTTTTTCGACGGCGACCGTGTTGTCGTTGCGCAGATCCATCGCGACCACGGTTCGGCCGCGATCGAGCAGGATTTGCGTGCAACGCTTACCGACTTGCCCGAAGGCGCCGGTGACCAAAACGGTGTCGACGGTCATGGGCGCGTCACCGATCCATCAGCCGTTCGGCGAGCTTGCCGATCGCCGTGCGGAGTCGAGGGGAGACGTAGATCGAGAAGAACGGCGTCACGATGTCCTCGCGGAGTCGAGTTAGCTTGGAGCTCTTGATAAGCCACTGGCCGGCGATGATCTCATAGGTTTCGTGGTAGTGGCCGTAGCCGACCAAGGTTACCCCGGGCCCGAATCGGACGACGTCCTGCAGCGCCCAGATTCCACGTGCGGTCGTGGCCGAGGTGAGCTCGATTTCGGGGGTGTGCACCTGGTGAGCCGTGGGCTGTGTCGGGCGGCCGAGGGCCCGGCGGGTGAACGCCACGAACTCGTCGGCGCCCGCGATCAGCTTGCCACCGGCTTCGGAGGTGTCGCTGACGAAGTCGTCGGCGAAAATCGTCCGCCACGCCGCCCAGTCCTTGGTGTCCAGGTAGCGGCAGTAGCGCGCTTTGAGCTGCTTGATGGACTCGATCGCCGGCAGCGTCTCGGCGATCAGGCCCTGCGCGCGCTCTGTCATAGCCGCTCGATCCCTTCCACAAGTGCCGACGCGTGACGTTTCACTGCCGAAGTGTAAGCCCGTCAGCCTTGAAGTAGACGATCTGATGGGTGGTCGCCAGCAGCCCGCCGTCGGCGGTCCACACGTGCGCGCTCTGGTCGAAATATCCGCGTGAAAAACGGTTGGCGTGAGCGGTGGCCAGCAGGAAGTCGCCCTTGACGGCGTCGAGTTGGGGCTGATCGGCGTGGAAATACGTCGTCAACGAGATGGTCCCGGACGGGACGAAGCCGCCGCGGCGCAGGAACACCCGCGGGTAGAAGATGTCGCACAGCGCGGCGAGCGCCGGGTAGTCGACCGGGCGTCCCGCGCCGTCGCGCACCCACAGGGTCGAGGTCGACGAGGGGCTGGCGTCCCCGCCTTTGCCGGGCATCGCGCCTTCGACGTAGCGCATGTCGTAGAGGCCGGTCCATCGGACGAGGCCCGGATCGACGGCGGGTAACTGTTCGGGTGGCGGCACGCTCGGCGGGCGGCTCTCGGTGTCGGCCCAACTCTCTCGCCGGATCGCGAAGATCGCGGTCGCGGTCGTCTTGACCACGCCGTCCTGGCTCAGCTCGACGATCCAGTGCTGATTGGTGCGGTTGGTGCGCGGGGCCCGCAGCGCGAGGTCGAAGTCGCCGTCGGCGATGGGAGCGGCGTAGTTGACGGTCAGGGCCAGCGGTTCCCCGATGCGGTCGGGGTGTGTTTCGACCGCGCGCAGCATGGCGGCGGCCGTGATCCCGCCGAACGGCCCGACCATGTTGGCCCACTCCGGGTGCGTGCGGCCGCGCCGGAGGTCGGCCCCGATCCGGTCGAGCTGGAGGGCTTCGTCGAAGGGGTGCGTGTCGGTCATAGTGATCGACCGCAGATTACTTGCGCACAAAGCTGGTGCTGGATACGGGGTCGTGCCGGGTGGGCCGGGCGAGCACCATCCGTTGAGGTACGGTCCGGGAAGCGACAACCTCATCGAAAGGGGCCACGGTGGCGAACCCGAAGGACGGCGCCGCAGCCGCATCTCCCGCCGAGCTGATCGACGCCAGGATCAAGGATTTGGGGGATTGGCGCGGCGAAATGCTCGCTCGCATCAGGAAACTGATCAAAAAAGCCGACCCGCAAGTGGTCGAGGAGTGGAAGTGGCGGGGCGTTCCGGTCTGGTATCACGACGGGATGATCTGCACCGGCGAGACGTACAAGAACGTCGTCAAGATGACCTTCGCCAAGGGCGCGTCGCTGCCGGATCCCGCGGGTCTGTTCAATTCCAGCCTCGACGGCAACACCAGACGCGCCATCGATTTCCACGAGGGCGACGAGCTCGACGAGAAGGCGTTGACGGCGCTCATTCGCGCCGCGGTGAAGCTGAACGGTTCGTAGGACGCCGACCTATACAGCCGTGTGACGGTTGCTGTACAGTCGCCCAGCACAAGGTCGACGCTCGAATGAGAGGCCATCCGGTGACGTCCGAATCGGTCGAGGAATTCCGGAGCCGGGCCAGGGCCTGGCTGGCCGCGAACATGCCCCGACTCGATCCGGCCAAGGCCGCACAGCTGGAGCGAGATGAGCTGCCATCGTGGCGCCGGGCCCGAGAACTGCAAAAGCTGCTGTGGGACGGCGGATTCGCCGGGATCTGTTTCCCGCGCGAGTATGGCGGGCTCGGGCTGAGCTACGAGTACAAGAAGGCGTTCGACGCCGAATCCCAGGCCTACGAGACTCCGCTGCTGCTCAACGTGCCGTCCTTCGCCATCTGCTGCGCAACGATTCTCGATATGGGCAGCGAAGAGCAGAAGCGTCAGCACATTTCGGCCGCCCTGCGCGGTGACGAGGTGCTGGTGCAGCTGCTGTCCGAGCCGAGCGGGGGATCCGACCTGGCGGGCGTCATCACCCGCGCCGAGCGCCGCAACGACCGGTGGATCATCAACGGCGCCAAGACCTGGAGCACTTGGGCCTTCGCCGCCGACTACGGCCTGTGCCTGGCACGGACCAACTGGGAGGTTCCCAAACACGACGGACTGACGATGTTCCTGGTGCCGCTGCAGCATCCCGGAGTCACCATCAACCGCATCCGGCAGGTCAACGGCTCCATCGAATTCTGCGAGGAGTTCTTCGACGACGTCGACGTGGGCGACGACGCTGTGGTCGGAGAACCGGGCAAAGGGTGGGACGTCGCGTCGCGCCAGCTGTACCACGAGCGGCGCACGATGGGTGATGGCTCGGAGTACACCAGTGGGCCGGGAATCGCCGAGGCCCACGACGTCTCCGTCGACCTGGTCTCCCTGCTCGAAAAGACGGCCCAGGCCGGCAATCAACGACTTCAGGAGATGATCGGCCGGGCCCTGGTGCACCGGGCCGTGCACGGCCAACTCAGCGAGCACGTCTTTCACGCCGTCGCCGGCGGATCCCTGCCGCCGGCCGCGGGATCGATCATCCGGCTCTACATGGCCGAGGTGCATGACGTCGAGACCGATACCGCCTTGGCCGTCGCCGGCTCGGCGGCCGTGGTCGACGACGCCGGGCTGCTCGATATCGGGACGCGCTATCTGGGCCGTCAGACCGCCAGCATCGGCGGCGGTACCACCGAGATGGCGCGCAACGTGATCGGCGAGCGGGTGCTGAACTTCCCGCGCGAGCGCGCCGACGACCGCGGTGTGCCGTTCAATCAGGTGCGGCGCGGCAAAAGCTAGGGAGGAGAACGGAATTGAGCGGCCAACTTCGTGACATCCGGGAGTTGATGGGTGATTCCGACGCCTACCGCGAGGAACTGTACCGGCGTTGGACGGGCCTGCTGAGCTACCGCTACATCGGTCGCAAACACTCGGCGATGAATTTGGGCGAGACCGATGACACCGTCGCCATTCGCCGCGACATGCGCAACGACGCCGGCGGAATCATGGTGGCGCCGTTGGCCATATCCTCCCCGGAGGGCTGCCAGACCGACATGGTCGCGGTTCCCAATCCGGTGATTGCGTCGGTACAGATCGTCGACCCCGGATACGACGTCACCAGGATCGAGATCGTCGGCTCGGGCATCGTGCACCAGGGCCGCACCATGGGTTACGGCCGCTGCACGATCGTCGACGCCGACAACCCCAGCCGGGTCATCGCCTTCAACGAGGGGCAGGGAGCGATCATCGGCATCCCGCCGGAAGGCCTGGACCGGATGGATGTTTCGGGCACCGAGCTGGTGGTCGAGGACTCACCCGATCTACCGCCGCTGTGGCAGGCCTTCGGCGCCAGCCGGCGCCAAGACGGCCACTGGATACTGCCCGAGCTCAGTACCGAACTCGCGTCGCCGGACGCCGCGCTGCACATCGGGCCCCAGCACGTCGTTCTCGAGACCGCGGCGATCGACCTCGCCGCGGAGGTGGCGGGAACGACAAAGCTGCAGGTGGTCAGCTGGCACGTGATGTTCATGTCCCGCGGCAAGGTGGGGCCCTTCCGGGTCGAGGGCACGGCACACCCCGGTGGATCCGGACGCGTCGGCGTGCGCATGCTGCTGCACGATGAGGGCAACGCCGACAAGGCGGTCACCTCCGCCGCGGCGGTTTTCGACATCGTCGGCTGAGCCGGGTTCGGCGCCCCTGGCCCCAGAGCTGGTTGCGAACGCCCGGGCGGATGGCGATAACCTTCCCGGAGACGCGAAGGAGCGTGTTGATCATGCAGGTTTCTATGTTCGGCCAACTGAGCGGATCGGGCGACCAATCGCCGATCGACGCGACGATCGCGAACCTCGCGATGCTGCGCGACGAGGGCTTCAAACGCGTGTGGATGAGCCAATTGCCTTATGAGCCAGACCTTCTCACCGTCGTGGCTATCGCGTTGCACGAGGTCGACACGATCGAGGTGGCCAGCGGTGTGGTGCCGATTCAGAATCTGCATCCGATGCTCATGGCGCAGCGCGCCCTCACGCTGAGCTTGGCCTCGGGTGGCCGGTTCACGCTCGGGCTCGGCATGACCCATCAGGCGGTCACCGAGGGGATGTGGGGCATCCCGTGGGACAAGCCGGTGCGCAGGCTGAACGAATACCTCGACGGCCTGTTGCCCCTGCTGGCCGGTGAACCCGCCGCCTCGGCCGGAGAAACGGTGACCACCCGCGGCGCGCTGATGATCTCGGGCGCACCCCGGCCCGACGTGTACATCGCGGCGCTGGGCCCGCAGCTGCTCAAGATCGCCGGGCGGCGCACGGCGGGCACCTGCACCTGGATGACGGGGCCCAGGACGTTGGCCGAGCATGTCGGCCCGACGCTGCGGCAGGCGGCCGCGGATGCGGGGCGCGAGGGGGAGGCGCGGGTCGCGGCGTCGCTACCCGTCAGCGTCACCGACGATGTCGACGCCGCCCGCAAGCAGGCGGCCGAACAGTTCGCCATCTACGGCCAGCTGCCGTCCTACCGCGCGATGCTCGACCGCGAGGGCTACGCGGGGCCGGAGGATGCCGCCATCATCGGCGACGAGGATACGGTCCGCGGCCGGCTCGACGAACTGCGTGCCGCGGGTGTCGACGAGTACGTCGCCGCGGCATTCGATCCGTCGCCGGAGGGCCGGGCACGCACGCGGGCGCTGCTGCGGGGGTACGACTCCTGACCCGACGGGCTCATCCGGCCTAGTTGTGGTGTGTCCGCGCCGTTTTGGCTATGGCCATACATAGCCTCCGGTACGTATGGTGCTTAGGCGAACCCACACGAGGAGGAGAAACGCAGTGGCAGAACGGTTGGCGGGAAAGGTCGCCCTGATCAGCGGCGGGGCCCGGGGGATGGGCGCATCGCACGTGCGGTCGCTGGTCGCCGAGGGAGCCAAGGTCGTCTTCGGGGACATCCTCGACGACGAGGGCAAGGCGGTCGCGTCCGAGGTCGGTGACTCCGCCCGCTACCTGCACCTCGATGTGACCAAGCCCGAGGATTGGGACGCGGCGGTGGCCACCGCGCTGAACGAGTTCGGCCGCCTCGATGTGCTGGTCAACAACGCGGGCATCATCAACATCGGCACCCTGGAGGATTACGCGCTCTCGGAGTGGCAGCGGATCCTCGACATCAATCTGACGGGCGTGTTCCTCGGCATCCGCGCCGTCGTGAAACACATGAAGGAAGCGGGCCGCGGATCGATCATCAACATCTCCTCGATCGAAGGCATGGCCGGCACCATCGCCTGCCACGGTTACACCGCAACCAAATTCGCCGTGCGGGGCTTGACCAAGTCGGCGGCACTCGAGTTGGGTCCGAGCGGAATCCGGGTCAACTCAATCCATCCCGGACTCATCAAGACCCCAATGACCGATTGGGTTCCCGACGACATCTTCCAGACCGCGCTGGGCCGGGCGGCCCAGCCCGTCGAGGTCTCCAACCTCGTGGTCTATTTGGCCAGCGACGAGTCCAGCTACTCCACGGGCTCGGAGTTCGTCGTGGACGGCGGGACCACCGCCGGCCTGGGCCACAAGGACTTCTCCAACGTCGAGACCGACGCTCAGCCGGATTGGGTCACCTAGCGGCGGTAACCAATTCGGCGTCCTTGGCCGGCTTGGGCCAGGGCGATGGAACCGGGCGCTGGCGCACCCGTTGCGGCCACCAGAACCACTTGCCCAGCAGCGCGGCGATGGACGGTGTCATCAACGACCGCACGATCAAGGTGTCGAAGAGCAGACCCAGCCCGATCGTGGTGCCGACCTGGCCGATGACCGTCAGCTCGCTGACCGCCATGGTCATCATCGTGAAGGCGAACACCAGCCCCGCCGACGTCACCACCGAACCGGTGCCGCCCATCGACCGGATGATGCCGGTGTTCAGGCCGGCGTGAATCTCTTCCTTGAACCTCGCCACCAGCAGCAGGTTGTAGTCGGCGCCCACGGCCAGCAGGATGATTACCGACATCGCCAGCACCATCCAGTGCAGCTCGATGCCGACGAGGTGCTGCCAGATGAGCACTGAAAGCCCGAAGGACGCGCCGAGCGAGAGCAAGACGGTTCCCACGATGACCGCCGACGCCACCACCCCCCGTGTGATGAGCAACATGATGATGAAGATCAGGCACAGCGAAGCGATCCCGGCGATCAACAGGTCGTAGGTATTGCCGTCGCTGAGATCCTTATAGATCGACGCGGTGCCCGCGAGGTAGATCTTGGAGCCCTCCAGCGGAGTGCCCTTCAGTGCTTCGTAGGCTGCCTTCTTGATCGCCCCGATGTGCGAAATGCCTTCCGGTGACATCGGATCGCCGTCATGGCTGATGATGAACCGCACGGCGTGCCCGTCGGGGGAGATGAAGTTCTTCATGCCCTTCTTGAACTCTTTGTTATTGAAGGTCTCCGGGGGCAGGTAGAACGAGTCGTCGTTCTTCGAGGCGTCGAACGCCTTGCCCATGGCACTGGAGTTCTTCTGCGCCTCTTTCTGCTGGTCCTGTAGCCCCTTCTGGGTCGAATACATGGTCAGCATCGTCGTTTTCATCGCCCTCATGTTCTCGAGCATGGAAGGCATCAGCGCCACCATCTGAGGCATCAGGGTGTCGAGATGATCCATGATCGGCAGCAGGCTCTGGATGTCGTCGGTCATCGTGTCGATGCCGTCCAGGCCGTCGAAGACCGAGCGAAGCGACCAGCAGACGGGGATGTCATAGCAGTGCTTTTCCCAGTAGAGGTAGCTGCGGATCGGGCGGAAGAAGTCCTCGAAATCGGCCATGTGGTCGCGCAATTCATTGATGTCGATGGTCATGTCATGCATCTTTTTCACCATCACATGCATGTCGTTGGCCATCTGCGCGGTGATGCTCGACATCTTCTCCATGCTGTCGATGGTCGTCTGCATCATGTCGGCCTGGTGCAGCATGTCGGCCATCTGATCTTCTTGATACTTCTGGTTCATCTGCTGGCTGACGCCCTGCATGCTGATCTGGAAAGGAATCGATGTGTGCTCGATCGGCGTGCCCTGCGGACGGGTGATCGCCTGCACGCGCCCGATCCCCGGGACCCGGAAGATGGTCTTGGCGATCTTGTCGATCACCAGGAAATCCGCCGAGTTGCGCAGGTCGTGGTCACTTTCGATCATCAGCACCTCGGGATTCATCCGCGCCTGCGAGAAGTGCCGGTCCGCGGCCGCATAGCCCTCGTTGGCTGGCAGGTCCGTCGGTAAGTATTTGCGGTCGTTGTAGTTGGTGCGGTAGCCCGGCAGGGTCAGCAAGCCCACCAGCGCGACCCCGATCGTCAGCACCAGGATCGGACCGGGCCAGCGGACGACCAGCGCGCCGATCTTGCGCCATCCGCGAATCCGTTGCGTGCGTTTGGGTTCGAGGGTCTTGCCGAAACGCGTGGCCACCGCGATGACGGCCGCACCGAGCGTCAGGGCCGCTGCGACCACGACCACCATGCCGATGGCTAGCGGAATGCCCAGCGTCTGGAAATACGGCAGGTTGGTGAAGTGCAGGCAGAATGTAGCGCCGGCGATGGTCAAGCCAGACCCGAGCACCACGTGGGCGGTGCCCTTATACATGGTGTAATACGCCTCTTCGCGGGTCTCGCCGATGGCGCGGGCTTCCTGATAGCGGCCTATCAAGAAGATCGCGTAGTCGGTGGCGGCCGCGATCCCCAAGGTGACCAACAAGTTCGTGGCGAACGTGGAGAGCCCGATGAGCTTGAAATGGCCCAGGAACGCGACCATTCCGCGCGCGGCCGACAGCTCGAGCACCACCATCACCAGCGTGAGCAAAACGGTGACGACCGATCGATAGACCAACAGCAACATGCCGATGATCACGGTGAACGTGGCGGCCGTGATCAGCTGCATGCTGCGGTCGCCGGCCTCGTGCTGGTCCGCTGACAGTGCTGCGGGTCCCGTCACGTAGGCCTTCACCCCTTTGGGTGGGGGCACGCTCTTGACGATGTTTTGGACGGATTCCACCGACTCGTTGGCCAAGGCCTCGCCTTGGTTACCGGCGAGGTAGACCTGGACGTAGGCGGCCTTGCCGTCGTTGCTCTGCGCGCCCGCTCCGGTCAGTGGATCGCTCCACATATCCTGGACGTGTTCAACGTGTTTCGTGTCGGCGTCGAGCTTCTTGACGATCAAGTCGTAGTAGGCGTGCGCATCCGCCCCCAAGGGATTCTGGCCCTCGAGGACGATCATGACCGAGCTGTTTGACTTGTACTCGTTGAACACCGCGCCCATGCGCTTGGTCGCGACCACCGACTGCGCGTCGTCGGGGGCCATCGACACCGAGCGCATCTTGCCGACCTCCTCCAGCTGGGGGACGGAGACGTTGAGCACCGCGATGATCGCGATCCAGCCCAAGATGATCGGCACGGCGAGCGTCCGGATGAGCCGGGGGATCTTGTCTCGCACGGGTTCGTCGACGACGGGAATGGTGTCGGTACGGGCGTCGTTTAGCGTTGTGCTCATGCGGATTTCACCATGCAAAAGGTCAGGGCGTGCACGCCGTGGGTAAGGTTCTCGTCCTTGACTTCGTCATCGATGGTGATGCGGCAACCGAGGGAGTTGCCGTCGCTTTGCGCTGACAGGTTCGGAAAGACCGAGGGCGCGGTGGTGCTCAAGACCAGCGTCCATGGCAGCGGCGCGCCGTCGACGCGCCTGGGGTCGGCGGACAGGTCCAAGTAGTTCACGTTGGCCTGGCTGGCCGAGCCGAATACCTCGTACTTGACTACCTTGGGTTTGAACGGCTTCGAGTCATCGAGTCGCGGGCTGGTCATGATGCCCGTGTCGTGCGCGCCGAAGAACGACTTGACCCGAACGACGGCAAACCCGCCGACCAGCACGACCGCCACGATCAACAGCGGCAACCAGGCGTTGCGCACAAGTCTCGATATCTGCACCTAGGTGACCCTTCCCCGGCACGCGGTGGTGACGTGGATCAGCGTTTGCGCGACCGGAGGTCGTGGGCAGGTGAGTGCCCACAAGTCGCATTGCTCAACAACGAATTACGTCGATTGCTACGGTTCGCGCGCGCTGGAGCGTCAAACGCGGTGAATGCTGCCCACCCACACCGGTTGACGTCCACGGCGTCGATACCCGGCTCGCCTTGTTGCTGAAGCCTCCCCGCGTACCGCCACCAGCGCATAGTACATGATGTGCATATCTTGCAGTGCATGCAACATTTGCTACTGGTGTTTCAAATCACTCCGTGAAGATGCTGTTCACCAGGGCGGCGGCCCGCTCAACATAGGGCATCGGCGTGTCGGCGGTTTCATTTGCCTCGCCGCTGGCCCACTTTTCGATACCGGACCGTACCGCGGTCAGCGCCAGCGCCGAAATCAGCGCAGCCATCTCGTCGTCGGGTTGCATCGCCTGGCGACGCACGATGATGTCGGTCAGCTGGTTTTGAAAACGCTCCAGGTCGGCGAGGAACGCCGCCAGCACGGCGGGGGAGGTCTTGGCGAGTTCGAGCATGTGGGCCGCGTGCTCGCGCCGCGGGGGCACGTCGCGCAGGTGGTGGGCGGCCAAGGTGATCAGCTCCGCCAGCACGACCGAGTAGGGGGCGGGGCCGGCGGCGACGAAATCTGCCACCAACTCCGGCGGTATGTCCGAGGGGCCATAGGCGAGGGCGGATTCTTTGTTGGGGAAGTAGTTGAAAAAGGTGCGGGTGGCGATTCCGGCTTCGGCGCAGATCTCGTCGACGGTGACCTTGTCGAATCCGCGTTCCAACGTGAGGCGCACCGCGGCGTCGCGGATGTCGGCGCTCGTCTGGCGACGACGGCGCTCTCGCAGCCCTACGGGATTGGCCATACTCATATAGTTGCACCTTGTGCACACTTTGCAGTCAAAAGGTGTCACGTCGGGGCCGGGTGGTCCGGTGCTTGGTGCCCGCAGCAAAGGTCGACTTATCAACCCTGCGGCCTGGGCCGAGACGTCACCCGGCACGTAAAACCCTGACCTGCAACATGATTCGATGAGCTGTTGCGGACGATGCGACCAAGCGATGGCGCTTATCCACTCGGCGTAAGCGCGCCCCGCAAATAATCGCATTGACTGTCGAAGAACCTCGTCGAGATGGGTGCCTTCTCGGCGAGTTGATCGAACGCATGAAACGCGCCCGGAACGATCTCCTCCTGCACCCGCACTCCCGCCTCGCGCAGGCGCCGCGCGTATTCCAGGCTTTCCTGATAGAAGAGGTCCAGCGTGCCCACACCGATCCAGGCGGGCGGCAGCCCGGACAGATCCTTGCGACGAGCCGGTGCGGCCTCTTCGGGATCGGCCCCGTTGAGGTACCACTTCCAGGCCAGTTGATTGTCGGATTCGGTCCACATGATGCGCCGGGCGCCGTCGCGTTTGGCGCCGGTGCGATCGTCGAGCATCGGGTAGACCAGCATCTGGAAGGCGACTCGGACATCATTGCGGTCGTGCGCCCGCTGAGCCACCGCGGCCGCAAAATGCCCACCGGCGCTGGCCCCTCCGATGGCGACGTGATCCGCGTCCACCCATGGCTGACGGGCCAGCCACAGCAGCGCCGCATAGCAATCTTCGACCGGGATCGGGTAGGGATGTTCCGGGGCCAGCCGGTGCTCCACCGCCGCGATCGCGAATCCGGTGCGCTGCGAGAGCTTACGCAGGTATTTATCGTCCTGGGCCGCGTGACCCATGATGGTGCCGCCGCCGTGGATCCACAGCAGCGCGGCCGCACGGTCGGGAAGGCCGGCCGGACGATGCAGACGAACGCTCACGTGCTGGTTGACCGCGGCGACGGGCACGGCGCGCAGGCGTCCCGCATTGCCCATCAGGTTCATGACGGCGCGCTGAACCTTCAGGCCGCGGTGCAGGGCGTAGCCGCGGGGCACGAACCGCGCCACCTTGCGAAGGCCGGGGTCCAGGACGTGAGGGGAGGTGAAGTCGTTGTCCGGGAGCCTGTTTGCCATCCAAAGCCCTCTGTTTCCTTGCGCCGGCAGACATCGCTGACCATACAGGAACGCGTGCGGTGTCCAGCAGCCGTTAATGCGAACCGTCTTGGTCATCGGTGAGCGCGCGCACCGCGCGGTCGAACATGGTCTGCTTTATCGCCCCCAGCGTGCCGGGGTCCTTGCCCTGCAGCGGTCGCAGCACGTCGAGGGCCGCGTCGGTGACCGCGCCGTCGGCGCAGCTGGCGTCGACGATGCCGAATTCCTCCGCATCGGGGCCACTGAAGCGTCGGCCGGTGGTCATCGAGGCGACCGCGGCGCGAGGAGTGAGTTTGGCCTGGATGAGCGCGGCCATGCCGGGGTTGAACGGGATGCGGATGTCGACCTCGGGAAAACAGAAGTATCCGCGGTCGGCGCGCATCACGCGAAAGTCATGCGCGATGGCCAGCATTGCGCCGGCGCCGAACGCGTGACCCACCACGGCGGCCGCGGTCGGCAGGGGCAGGGTGAGCATGCGTGCCAGCAGCCGGTGCACCCGGCCGATGTACCACTGTCCCTGGTCGGCGTGGGCGCTCAGCCAGTCCAGGTCCAGGCCGTTGGAGTAGAACTTTGCACCGGCCGTGGTGACCAGTGCCTGGGCGCCGTCTGCGACGGCCTGGTCGAGCGCTTGATCGATCTCGTCCAGAAATGTTGGCGAGAAACGGTTTTCGTCCTCGCCGAGGCGAACGATGGCGATTTTGTCGGCGTAGTCCAATGTCACGGGCATGTGTGTCTCCTTGAGTTGCGTTGATATCTCGGAAGTTCGGTCATGCGCGCCGGTGTCGCGGCGGAGAAGGCCCCACCGCGAGCACCGCGCGCACGGCTGCGTGTAGCTGCGCGCGGGTCGTGGTGCTCCCAAGCCGGTCGCGGCGCAACAGCAGCGCGGTGGGCAGATCGACGACGCAACTGGTTATCGTGTCCACCGCCGCCGCGTCCTTGCGGTCCCACACCGCGACGGCAAGGCGCACCAGCAACGCCACGAGCAGCTTGTCGAGCTGCCGCAGCTCACCGGCAACATCGTCGGGAACATCGTCGGCGAGCACATCCTCGCGGCGCACCCGCAACACGAGCGTCGACGAGCCGGGGTACTGCTCGGCGAACACCACCGCCGCTTCGGCGGCGGCCACCACGGCATCGATGGGGCCACCGGGGCCGTCACCGGCCATCGCTTGGTCGACGAGCGACGTCTGCACCGCCAAGAAGCGCCGACCCGCCCGCAGCCAAGCGTGGCCCATCAATCCGCCCCGAGACGTAAACGTATGGTACACAGCGCCATTGGACACACCCACCGCGTCACTGATGGCTCGGATGGTCACCGCGGTCGGGCCTGACCGCGCCACCAGCTCTTCGACGGCGTCGAGCACCCCGTCGGGATCATGGATGCGGGGGCGTGGCATTCGCCCACAATAACAGAGCGAGTGCTCTGTTACTCGCGCCGGGGCGCTCCCGGCCCCGGGTGCAGGCTACGTATCGGGCCGGGCCGGTTTGTCGGGCGCGGATCGGGTATCCACTGGCGTGGCCTCAACCATGACGAAGATCATCAGCGTTCTGGACCCCCGGACCGGCGACACCGCCACGCAGGTCCCCGTCACCGGGCCGGCCGAGTGCGATGAGGCAATTCGGCGCGCCGCCGACGCCGCCGACTCCTGGGCCCGCACTTCGCCCGCCGGACGGGCGGGGGCGATCGCGGCGGCGGCGGCCGATGTTCGCGACGCCGCTGATGAGCTGGCCGAACTCACCGAGCGGGAGACGGGAAAGTCGCGCGCCGACGCGCGTGGGGGCGTAGACGCCGGAGTCGACACCCTGTTGCAATACGCGCAGCTCGGGCCGTTGCACCGCGGGCGCAGTCTGCAGGGTGGATGGACGGCCACTGATCTCATGGTTCCGCAGCCTCGCGGAGTGGTGGCCGTGTTGACCCCATGGAACGATCCGATCGCAGTGGCCGCCGGCCTTCTCGGCGCGGCCCTGGTCACGGGAAACACGGTGGTGCACAAGCCAAGTGAGCGTTGCCCCCAGACAGGTAGGCGCTTCGCCGAGCTTCTGGCCGCGCGGCTACCCGAAGGCGTCTTGCAGATAGTCAATGGCGACGGCACGGTCGGCGCCCACCTGGCCGCCGCCGAGCTGGTCGACGTGGTCGCGCACGTCGGCGGCAGTGTGACTGGGCGAGAGATTGCACGGGCATGTGCGCAACGCGGCGCCAAGGCGCTGCTGGAGAACGGCGGCAACGATGCGTTGATCGTCGACGCGGACGTGGATCCGGTGTGGGCGGCCAGCCAGGCCGCACTTGGCGCCTTCGCCAACGCGGGACAGATCTGCGTGTCCGTCGAGCGGATTTACGTCGTGCAACCCATCGCCGACGCGTTCGTCAACGCGTTGATCGACGAGGCCACCTCCTGGGCCGAGCGGATCGGGCCCTTGGTCGACGAACGTCACCGCGACCACGTCCATGCCCACGTCGAAGACGCTAGGCAACGCGGCGCACATGTGGTGGTCGGCGGTGAACCGGATCTCGAGCCGGGCTCGTTCTATCCGCCGACCGTGCTGACCGGCTGCACATCCGACATGGCGGTCATGCGCGAGGAGACGTTTGGTCCGATTGCGCCGGTGCGCGTCGTGACCGATTTCGGTGCCGCGTTGGCTGAAGCGGCCGATGATCGGTACGACTGGCCGCCACCGTGTTGACCGCCGACATGGCCCATGCGCAGGAGGCGTGGCGCGCCCTTCCGGTGGGCACCGTCAAGATCAACGCCGTGTTCGGCGGTGCCCCGGGCGGGGCCTCGCAACCGCGGCGCGCCAGCGGAACCGGATTCGGTTTCGGGCCTGAACTTCTCGACGAGATGACCGCCGTGAAGGTGGTGCATTGGTCGGCGCCGGGCAGCTGACCCGGCTCGTACGCGAAAGACGATCGCGCCGATTAGCGGCTCCCGAAATAATTCATTCGGACCTCACATCCGTCGGCTGTGCAACGTCTACTCAGTGACCGGTGAGTCGATACCTGGCCGAAGTGAGGACAGCATCCGGAGGCAAGCCATGAGTTTTCACGATCTTCATCGCCACGGCACACCTTTTGTGCTGCCGAACGCCTGGGACGTTCCGTCGGCATTGGCCTACCTGGCGGACGGCTTCACCGCTATCGGAACCACCAGTTTTGGGTTGTCTTCCACTCGCGGTCACGCCGACGGGGGGCGCGCCACCCGCGAGGCCAACGTCGCTCTGGCCGCCGAGCTGGCGTCGCTGGGCTGTTACGTCAGCGTCGACATCGAAGACGGCTACAGCGATGACCCGGATGCCGTTGCCGACTACGTCGCCCGACTGCCGGTCGACGGACTCAACATCGAAGACAGCACCGAGGGACGGCTGATCGACCCCGCCCTCGCGGCCGCAAAAGTGGCGGCCATCAAACGCCGCAGCCCCGCGGTGTTCGTCAATGCCCGCGTCGACACGTACTGGCTAGGCCAACAGGCCGACACGGCAACCACCATCGAGCGGGCGCTTCTCTACGTCGAGGCCGGCGCCGACGGCATTTTCGTCCCGCTGGCCAACGACCGCGCCGAGCTTGCCGAAATCGTTCGTAATATCCCGCGTCCCATCAACACACTGCCGGTTCCCGCAATGACGCTCGGCGAGCTCGGCGAGCTCGGGGTGGCGCGTGTGTCCACCGGTTCGATGCCCTACAGTGCGGCGCTGTTTGCCGCCGCCACGGCGGCCCGAGCCGTCCGTGACGGAGGCGCCTTGCCGCCGTCCACGCCCTACGCCGAGCTGCAGTCACGGCTGGTCGACTACGAGCGGCGTTCGGCGACAAGGTGATTGGTTCGCAATCTGAGGAGGTTGAGCAGATGCCGATACGGCACGCGGTGATCGACAGCGCGCTGGGTGAGCTGACACTCGTCGCCAGCGGCGACGCTCTGGCGGGCGTGTATTTCCGGCATCACTGGCATCCGCCCACCGCCGACACACTGGGTCTACGGGTGGAGGCGGCGGCTGATGAACTTCTAGCCAGCGCGGCCGACCAGCTGGGTGAATACCTGGTTGGCGAGCGCACGCAGTTTGATCTTCCGCTGGCGGTGGTGGGTGATGTCCGGCGGCAACGCGTGTGGGATCTGCTGTCGGGCGTCGCCTACGGGCAGACGAAAACCTACGTGAGCTGGCCGCGGAGCTAGGTGATGGCACCACCGCGTACGAAGTCGGCCAGGTGGTCGGGCGCAACCCGCTCAGCATCGTGGTGCCGTGCCATCGGATCGTCGGGAAGGACGGATCCCTCACCGGCTATGCGGGCGGGCTGAAGCGCAAGCGGTTCCTGCTGGAGCTCGAAGAGCCGGAACCCGTGGTCGCCGGCAGGCTTTTCTAGCGCGATCGATAGATTGCGCTGCGCGACACCACAACCGGACGCAGACGGTGAATGTTGCGGCGGTTAGCATCGACTGTCCGGACTCGATGTGGAGGGTGAGACCTTTGGCTGCGATACCCGTCATCGCGCTCACTGGTCACCTCGGAGCGGGCAAGACGACGCTGCTCAACCACCTGCTGCGCCACCGAGGCACGCGAATCGGAGTGGTGGTCAACGACTTCGGTGATATCAACATCGACGCCGGTCTGGTGGCCGGTCAGGTCGACGAGCCGGCCTCGATCGCCGGAGGCTGTATCTGCTGCTTACCCGACGGCGGCGGGCTCGATGAGGCACTGATCAAGCTCGCCGACCCCGCCCGGCGCCTCGATGCCATTGTCATCGAAGCCAGCGGCGTGGCCGACCCGGTGGCGATCGCGCGGCTCATCGGCTTCAGCGGGATACGCGGGGTCCGGCCGGGTGGGCTTGTCGACGTCGTCGATGCCG
>NZ_LZLL01000373.1:0-1023 GCF_001669335.1 Mycobacterium sp. 1245852.3
GATAGCGATCCGAGCATCTGCAGCTGGCGGCCCGGGGGGAGTAATGGCCGTGGTCAGGCCATGATCAATTCGAGCGGCGACATGTGGCTATGCCGCCGCCGTTTTAAGTCCCAGCGTCAATCGTAGCCAGCGACCCATTTCGGTAATCGCGCGGTCCACCTCGTCAACGTGGCCGGCTCCCATGATGAAGGAATGCTGGCCCTTCTCGATCTGTCGGACGATGACATCGTTGCCTGCCTCCTTTGCCTTTTGGGAGAAAGCGACGGCGTCCGAGGCGAGTAGCTCGTACTCGCCGTAGTACACCGCGATGGGAGGCAATCCGGACAGGTCGGCTTCCAGCAGGTGTACCCGGGGGTCGGTGTATTCCACGTCGGTTCCATCGAGCCAGCACGACCGGAACAGCTCGAGCAATCCCGGCGTGAGTAGCTTGTCCCGCTCGGAGTTGGTTTTGAGGGATTCCCCCGACAGCGTGACGTCAGTCCACGGCGAAATGGACAACACGGCGCCGGGCAGTGCCTCGCCGCGATCTCGCAGACGCAGCGCAAGCTCGACTGCGAGATAGCCGCCGATCGAGTGGCCAACACTGGCTATCTTGTTGGGGCGGTAGCCCTGGTCGAGCAGCCAGCGGTAGGCGCTTTCCACGTCTTCGACTTGCGCCGGGTACTTGTGTTCCGGGGAACGTCGGTAGTTCAGTACTAGCGAGCGCGCGCCGGCCGCCTTCGCGAGGTGCCCCGCTGCCTTCCGGTCGGAATGCATCGACATCAGCACGCTGCCACCCATATGCGTATGCAACAGCACTGATTCGGGGTCACCGTCTACGGGGATGCACCACAAGGCCTCCACCCCGCCCGCGTCCACCTCGGCATACGTGACGCCTTCGGGTTCCTTCGTTGCCAAATGGATGTTCTCGGTGACGTCGCGAATCGTCTCCAGGTCAAAGTTAACGTTCGAAGATCGCCTCCCGATCTCCGCCAAGAACTCGGCGAAATCGACCGCCTGCTTGCTTGCCATCCAACTGCCTTC
>NZ_LZLL01000374.1:0-4355 GCF_001669335.1 Mycobacterium sp. 1245852.3
GCGCCCGTCGACGGTGGGCGCCGCGGCGAGCGCGGCGGGAGCGTGACAAATCAGGCCGGTGGGGCGTCGGGCGTCGTGGAAGTGACGGACCAGCGCGCCGAAGTCGTCGTTGAGCGAGTCGTCGGCAAAGGCGTCGCGGTGCAGCAGGTCGACCAGGGGCGCATGGCCGCCCGGCACGAACGTCCCGCGGTTGGAGTAGCCGGCGTCCTCGTTGAACACGCCGTAGCTCTGGCTGACCGCGCCGTGCGGCCAGAAGTCCGACAACACCGGAAAGGTGAAGCCGCTGTCCAGCGACCAGACCCGGTGCGTGGGTGGCGGTCCCACCGAGATGGCCAGCGTCGCGCTGTCGTCGTTCTCGAAATCGGGCAGGTGGTCACGCAACTGATCCAGCTCGCCCTGGCAGATCCCGGTGAACGCCAACGGGAAGAACACCAGCAGCACGTTCTTGGCGTTCCGATAGGAGCTCAGCGTGACTCGCTGCTGGTTCTGGTCGCGCAAAGTGAAATCCGGGGCGGGGGTGCCGACGGACAGCATCAACGCTTCCCGGCCCGGGATTTGGGCTGTACCAACCGGCTGGCGCTCCAGTCGCCCAGGTTCACCGACGAGGTCGGCATCAAACCGGCGGTGGGTGCGGCCTCGGCGATTTCGGCGGGCAGAACGTGGCCCGGCTTGCCGGTCTTCGGGGTCAGCACCCAGATCACGCCGTCTTCGGCCAGCGCAGTGATCGCGTCCATCAGGGTGTCCACCAGGTCGCCGTCACCGTCTCGCCACCACAGCAGTACGACGTCGACCACCTCGTCGGTGTCCTCGTCGAGTAGGTCGCTGCCGCAGGCTTCCTCGACCGCAGCGCGGATCTCGTCGTCGGTGTCTTCGTCCCAGCCCCACTCCTGGACAACATGGTCGGGTTGGATGCCCAGTTTGCGAGCGTAGCTCGGGGCGTGATCCGCCGCGACCACCGTGGAGCCTCCTTCAACGTCCGAACGCTGTGCGATTCGCGATTATCGTCGCACAGCCAGAACTCGGTCCATACTTCCGCATCATCAGGTTGCCAGGCACAGTTTTACTGCGTTCTTTTTCGTGTCGTTGAGCTGATCGACCCGTTTGTTGAATTCCGACGTCCCCGCGTGCGTCCCAATGGCGTTGGCCACGGCGCGGGCGGCGTCGATGTAGGCGTTGAACGCGTCCTTGATCTGCTGCGACATCGCGTCGCTGAAGCTGTTGCCCACCGTGGTGGCGCTGTCGTTGAGGGCGTCGATGGCCGGGCCCTCGGTCGGTCCGGTGCCCCGGCCCGCGTTGAACGCCTTGACGAATTCGTTGGTCTTGTCGATCGCGTTCTTGCTGGTGGTGATCAGCGTGGCGCAGGCGGTGCGGACGGCCTTGGTGGTCAGCGATTGCTGCCGCTGGGATTCGCGGACGCTCGACGTCGCCGACGACGCGGACACCGACGCCGACACCGACTGCCGATAGGCCGGAGCCACCTTGGTGTCGGGCGTTGCCGTGCCGTTGGTGACGGAGGTGCATCCGACGATGCCCATCAACGCCACCGCGAGACACCCGAGGGCCAAAGCCCCGCGCCGGGGGAAGTCCCCCACCTGCGTCTGAGGGACGGCACGCCACCGGATGAGCACAAGCCAGACGTTACCGGGTGACCCCGCTGCTTGCCCCAGACCCGCCGAGTTGGTGTTCGCCGGCTGACGCCGAGCCGGCTACCCGACGTCGGCTATCCGCGCGCAACGCCGGTGCGGCACGATGGTGGGCAGGGTGCGACCCACCCGTTACGGCACACATTCCGCCAACAACAGGAGTAGTGCGTTGACAACTGAGTTCGTGCGCCACGATCTGGCCACAAACCCCAACGGCGCAACCGAACCCGACCGGGTTCGGGTGATCCGCGAGGGGGTGGCCTCCTACCTCCCCGACATCGATCCCGAAGAGACGTCGGAGTGGCTGGAGTCCTTCGATGAACTGCTGGAGCGCTCCGGCCCGTCGCGGGCGCGCTACCTGATGCTGCGATTGCTGGAGCGGGCCGGCGAGCAGCGAGTCGCCATCCCGTCGCTGACCTCCACCGACTACGTCAACACCATCCCGACCGAGCTGGAGCCGTGGTTTCCCGGCGACGAGGACGTCGAGCGGCGCTACCGAGCGTGGATCCGGTGGAACGCCGCCATCATGGTGCACCGCGCCCAGCGCCCGGGAGTCGGTGTGGGCGGCCACATTTCGACCTACGCCTCGTCCGCGGCGCTCTACGAGGTCGGCTTCAACCACTTCTTCCGCGGCAAATCGCACCCCGGCGGCGGCGACCAGGTGTTCATCCAGGGCCACGCCTCCCCCGGCATCTACGCGCGCGCCTTCCTGGAGGGCCGGCTCACCGCCGACCGGATGGACGGCTTCCGGCAGGAGCACAGCCACGCCGGCGGCGGACTGCCCTCCTACCCGCACCCGCGGCTGATGCCCGACTTCTGGGAATTCCCGACGGTGTCGATGGGTCTGGGCCCGCTCAACGCCATCTACCAGGCGCGGTTCAACCATTACCTGCACGACCGCGGCATCAAGGACACCTCCGACCAGCACGTGTGGTGCTTTCTAGGTGACGGCGAGATGGACGAGCCCGAAAGCCGCGGCCTGGCGCACGTCGCGGCGCTGGAGGGCCTGGACAACCTGACGTTCGTCGTCAACTGCAACCTGCAGCGCCTCGACGGCCCGGTGCGCGGCAACGGCAAGATCATCCAGGAGCTGGAGTCGTTCTTCCGCGGCGCCGGCTGGAACGTCATCAAGGTGGTCTGGGGCCGCGAATGGGACGCCCTGCTGCACGCCGACCGCGACGGCGCGCTGGTGAACCTGATGAACACCACTCCGGACGGGGACTACCAGACGTACAAGGCCAACGACGGCGCCTACGTGCGCGATCACTTCTTCGGCCGCGACCCGCGCACCAAGGCGCTCGTGGAGAACATGAGCGATTCCGAAATCTGGAACCTCAAGCGCGGCGGCCACGACTATCGCAAGGTCTACGCCGCCTATCGCGCCGCCGTCGACCACAAGGGTCAGCCCACGGTGATCCTGGCCAAGACCATCAAGGGCTATTCGCTGGGTGCGCATTTCCAGGGCCGCAACGCCACGCACCAGATGAAAAAGCTTGCGCTGCAAGACCTTAAGGACTTCCGCAACGCGATCCGGATCCCGATCAGCGACGCGCAGCTCGAAGAGGACCCCTACCTGCCGCCGTACTACCACCCCGGCTCGGACGCCGAGGAGATCCGCTACATGGTCGACCGCCGGCGCACCCTCGGCGGGTTCTTGCCCGAGCGGCGGACGAAGGCCAAGGCGTTGCGGCTGCCCGGGCGCGAGACCTACGCCGCGCTGAAGAAGGGATCGGGTACCCAGGAGGTCGCCACCACCATGGCGACGGTGCGGACCTTCAAAGAAGTGTTGCGGGACAAAGAAGTTGGGCCGCGGATCGTGCCGATCATTCCCGACGAGGCGCGCACCTTCGGCATGGACTCGTGGTTCCCGTCGCTGAAGATCTACAACCGCAACGGCCAGCTGTACACCGCCGTGGACGCCGAGCTGATGCTGGCCTACAAGGAAAGCGAAGCCGGGCACATCCTGCACGAGGGCATCAACGAAGCCGGGTCGGTGGGGTCGTTCATCGCGGCGGGCACGTCGTATGCCACCCACAACGAGCCGATGATCCCGATCTACATCTTCTATTCGATGTTCGGCTTCCAGCGCACCGGCGACGGATTATGGGCCGCCGCAGACCAAATGGCACGCGGGTTCTTGCTCGGAG
Source organism: Mycobacterium sp. 1245852.3 (assembly GCF_001669335.1). NCBI lineage: Bacteria > Bacillati > Actinomycetota > Actinomycetes > Mycobacteriales > Mycobacteriaceae > Mycobacterium > Mycobacterium sp. 1245852.3. Next base: position 3,791 of record NZ_LZLL01000374.1, read on the forward strand.
CCACCGCGGGGCGCACCACGCTGACCGGCGAAGGGCTGCAACACGCCGACGGCCACTCGCTGCTGCTGGCCAGCACCAACCCCGCGGTGGTCGCCTACGACCCGGCCTTCGCCTACGAAATCGCTTACATCGTGGAAAGCGGGCTGGCGCGGATGTTCGGGGAGAACCCGGAGGACGTGTTCTTCTACATCACCATCTACAACGAGCCGTACGTGCAGCCGCCCGAGCCGGAGAACTTCGATCCCGAGGGCGTCTTGCGGGGCCTCTACCGCTACCACGTCGCCACCGAACAGCGGGCCAACAAGGCGCAGATCCTGGCATCGGGGGTGGCGATGCCCTCGGCGCTGAAGGCGGCCGAGATGCTGGCCGCGGAGTGGGACGTCGCCGCCGACGTGTGGTCGGTGACCAGCTGGGGCGAGCTGAACCGCGACGGCGTGGCCGTCGACAGGGCGAGGCTGCGCCACCCGGACCGGCCGGCCGGTGTCCCGTACGTCACCCAGGCCCTGTCGAACATCAGCGGTCCCGTCGTCGCCGTCTCGGACTGGATGCGCGCCGTCCCCGAGCA
>NZ_LZLL01000375.1:0-23650 GCF_001669335.1 Mycobacterium sp. 1245852.3
TCGCAGGTGTCCGCAATACGCTGATCGCCATGGCATCTGAGAAGCGCGAACCCAAAGTCGTTGTGCTCGGTGGCGGTTCCTGGGGCACCACCGTGGCATCAATCTGCGCGCGTCGCGGTCCGACGCTGCAGTGGGTGCGCTCCGAGGCGACCGCCAGCGACATCAACGACAACCACCGCAACAGCCGCTACCTCGGCAACGACGTCGTGCTCAGTGACACCCTGCGCGCCACGACCGACTTCGCCGAGGCGGCCAACTCCGCCGACGTCGTCGTGATGGGCGTTCCCTCGCACGGCTTTCGGGGGGTGCTGAGCGAGCTCGCCAAGGAGCTGCGGCCGTGGGTGCCGGTGGTGTCGCTGGTCAAGGGGCTCGAGCAGGGCACCAACATGCGGATGTCGCAGATCATCGAGGAGACGCTGCCCGGCCACCCCGCCGGCATTCTGGCCGGGCCGAACATCGCGCGTGAGGTCGGCGAGGGCTACGCCGCCGCGGCGGTGCTGGCGATGCCCGACCAACACCTGGCGACCCGGCTGTCGGGCCTGTTCCGCACCCGGCGCTTCCGCGTGTACACCACCGACGACGTCGTCGGGGTGGAGATGGCCGGGGCGCTGAAGAACGTCTATGCCATCTCGGTCGGGATGGGCTACTCGCTGGGCATCGGCGAGAACACCCGCGCGCTGGTGATCGCCCGCGCGCTGCGAGAGATGACCAAGTTGGGCGTCGCCCTCGGCGGCAATCCCGATACCTTCCCGGGACTGGCCGGCCTTGGTGACCTCATCGTCACCTGTACCAGCCAGCGCAGCCGCAACCGCCATGTCGGTGAACAACTGGGGGCGGGCAAGCCGATCGACGAGATCATCGCCTCGATGAACCAGGTCGCCGAGGGCGTCAAGGCCGCCAGCGTGATCATGGAGTTTGCCAACGAATTCGGGCTGACCATGCCGATCGCCCGCGAGGTCGACGCCGTGATCAACCACGGCTCGTCCGTCGAGCAGGCCTACCGCGGCCTGATCGCCGAGGTACCCGGCCACGAGGTGCACGGTTCCGGCTTCTGAACTGGTCGTTCCGAGCTGGCCAAATTCAAATCTTTGCGTTCTCTATGGGCACGGCCCGCCAGCTTGACCGGTCTTTGCCAGCAAAATACCGTCAATCCAGGCGGCCAGCGGTATCCGGGCGCGATCCTGCGGGTCACCCCGGCGTAATCGTTTGTACGCCAGCGCGTTACGAAGAAGTAATGAGCGCACTATGGGCGGATATCGGAACATCCCCCGCTAACTCCTATCGAGGGACGCGACCGATGCACAACGTTGAACAGCCGGGCGAAAAAACCCGTGCACGTCGGCTGAGCGAACCGCGCATCAATCGGTTGCGCGGCATCATCCGGCACGACCTACCGTCATCGCTGGTGGTGTTCCTGGTGGCGCTCCCGCTGTCGCTGGGGATCGCGATCGCTTCGGGCGCCCCGGTGCTCGCCGGCCTGATCGCCGCGATCGTCGGCGGCATCATCGTCGGCTCGCTGGGCGGATCGCCGCTGCAGGTCAGCGGTCCCGCGGCCGGGCTGACAGTCGTGGTCGCCGACCTGGTTTCCGATTTTGGTTGGGGCATAACGTGTTTGATCACCGTTGCCGCCGGAGTGGTGCAGGTGCTGCTGGGCCTGAGCCGGGTCGCCCGTGCGGCCCTGGCGATCTCACCGGTCGTCGTACACGCGATGCTGGCCGGCATCGGCATCACGATCGCCCTGCAGCAGGCGCACGTGTTGCTCGGCGGGAAGTCCAAGAGCACGGCGTGGCACAACCTCATCGGGCTTCCGGGCCAGATCATCGGCGCGCACCGGCCGGGGGTCATCCTGGGCGTGCTGGTGATCGTCATCCTGGTGGGCTGGCGCTGGGTTCCCGTCAAACTGCGCCGCATTCCGGGTCCCCTGGTCGCCATAGTCGCGGTGACGGTGATCTCGGTGGTCTTCCCGTTCCACGTGCGACGGATCAACCTCGAGGGCTCCCCGCTGGACGCGCTGCGATTGCCGGATCTTCCCCACGGCAACTTCGGTGCGGTCGCGATCGGGGTGATCACGGTGGCGCTCATCGCCAGCGTCGAGAGCCTGCTGTCGGCGGTGTCGGTCGATCGGATGCACAACGGTCCGCGCACCGATTTCAACCGCGAGTTGGTGGGACAGGGAGCCGCCAACATCGTGTCGGGCACCATCGGTGGGCTGCCGGTGACCGGGGTCATCGTCCGTAGCTCGACAAATGTCAACGCGGGCGCCAAGTCTCGCGCCTCGGCGATCATGCACGGCGTCTGGATCCTGCTGTTCACCATCCCGTTCGCCGGTCTGGTCGAAGAGATCCCCACCGCCGCGTTGGCCGGACTACTCATCGTCATCGGCATTCAGCTGCTCAAGCCGGCCCACATCGAAACCGCAATGAAGCACGGCGATCTGGCGGTGTACGTCGTGACCGCCGTCAGCGTCATCTTCCTCAACCTGCTGCACGGCGTCATGATCGGGCTCGCGCTGGCCATCGCCCTGACCGGATGGCGGGTGATCCGGGCCAAGATCGAGGCAACGCCGGTGGGCGACGACGAGTGGCGGGTGAGCATCGAGGGCGCGGCATGCACCTTCCTGGCGCTGCCGAGGCTGACGCGGCTGCTGGCGTCGATTCCGCAGGGCGCGACGGCGACGGTGACCCTTGCGGTCCACTACCTCGATCACGCCGCCCATCAAACGATCACCGACTGGCAGCAACAGCACGAGGCGACGGGCGGGACGGTGCACATCCGGGGCGGGACCGACACGGGCCCCCGCGATGTGCACCAACCGCTGGTCGAGGCCCAAAGCCCGGGTGCCGCAGCATAATTGGCGCTCGGGTTGAGCCGGTTCGGGGACGAGGCGCCGTGGGTGCCCGGCCGGTCAGTCCACGTCGATGCGGATGTGTAGCCGCTTGCCGCACACCTGCGCCAGCCGTTGCAGCACGTCGACCCGGGGCACCTCGGTCCCGTCCTCCCAGGCGGCGACCTCGGCCTGGGTGGTGCCCAGCGCCTCGGCCAGCTGGGCCTGGTTCATCCCCGCACCGGCGCGCGTTTCGAAGATCAAGTCGGGCAGATCCAATGCCAGCCCGGCTTCGTGAATGTCCATCGAGTTGGGTTCAGTCACCGCCAATCACCGTCCAACTCCGATGGTACGTGGGTCGGGGCTACCGCCCGGCCATTTGTTCCAGCCGGCGGATGCGGTCCTCGATCGGCGGGTGCGTCGAAAACAGCGACCCGATCCGCTCCCCCGCGCGGAACGGATTGGCGATCATCAGGTGCGCCTGGCTGGCCAGCTGGGGCTCGGGCGGCAACGGGGCCGCCTGCACCCCGCCGGAGATCTTGCGCAGGGCCGACGCCAGGGCCAGCGGGTCACCGGTCAGCACCGCGCCCGATTCGTCCGCCTGGTATTCGCGTGATCGCGACACCGCCAACCGGACCACCGTCGCCGCGATCGGGCCCAGCAACGAAACCAGCAGCAGCGCAAAGGGATTCTCGCCGTCGCGGTCGTTGCCGCCGAACATGCCGGCGAACATGGCCATGTTGGCCAGCGCGGTGATCACCGACGCCAGCGCCCCGGCGATGCACGAGATCAGGATGTCGCGGTTGTAGACGTGCGAAAGCTCGTGTCCCAGTACGGCACGCAGCTCGCGCTCGGTGAGGATGCCCAGAATGCCGGTGGTACAGCACACCGCCGCGTTGCGGGGGTTGCGCCCGGTCGCGAATGCGTTGGGCGCGTTGGTGTCGCTGATGTACAGCCGGGGCATCGGCTGGTGCGCGGCGGTGGCCAGCTCACGCACGATCCGGTACATGGCCGGCGCCTGCACCTCCGACACCGGCTGCGCGTGCATCGCCCGCAGCGCCAGCTTGTCGCTGTTGTAGTACGTGTAGACGTTCATCCCGATGGCGAACAGCACCGCGAGGAACATCGCGGTCTTGCCGAAGAGCGAGCCGACGAACACGATCAACGCGGACATGCCAACCAACAACGCGAACGTCTTGAACGTGTTGTGATGCGGATGCCAGGTCATCGGTGTCTCCTCGGAACACTCGGGTCGCGCGTTACTGCCGATTACAGCTCATAGAACGCCCGAGACGGCCCCGTTGGTTCCACAGGGCGCTCGCGATCACCACTAGCCGAATGGTGGCGACCCGCTTCACGCGGCTGCGCCGCGCTCGCGATCACCACTAGCCGTGCCGGCTGATGGTGTAGTCGACCAGCGTCTGCAGCGCGTGCCGGCCTGGGACGTCGGGCAGCAGGGACAGCTCCTGGCGCGCCTGGTCCGCGTATTCCTGCAGCGACTGCTTGGCCTTGGCCATGCCCGGCGATGCCCGCAACAATCCCAGCGCCTCGGCCACCGCCTCGTCGTCGTCGATGGGCCCGACCAGCAACTCGCGCAGCCGCGCCGCTTCGGGCCCGGGTTCGCGCAGCGCGTAGACCATCGGCAGGGTGTGCACGCCCTCGCGCACGTCGGTGCCGGGCAGCTTGCCGGACTCGTGGGAGTCGCTGTCGATGTCGATGATGTCGTCGGAGATCTGGAACGCGGTGCCCACGATGCCGCCGAGGCGGCTCAGCCGCTCCACCTGATCGGGGTCGGCGCCGGAGAACATCGCCCCGAACCGGCCCGCCGCGGCGATCAGGCAGGCGGTCTTCTCGTACACCACCTTCAGGTAGTGCTCGATCGGGTCGGATCCCTCGACGAACCCGCGGGTCTCACGCATCTGGCCCGTCACCAGTTGGGCGAACGTCTCGGCGATCAGCCGCACCGCCTCCGGGCCCAGCCGCGACACCAACCGGGATGCCGTCGCGAACAGGTAGTCGCCGGCCAGGATCGCCACGTTGTTGCCCCAGCGCACGTTGGCGGTGGGGGTGCCGCGGCGAACCTCCGCCTCGTCCATCACGTCGTCGTGGTACAGCGTGGCCAGGTGCACCAGCTCGATGACGGCGCCGGCGATGGTCACGTCCGCGCTGTCCGGGTTGGGCCCGATCTGCGCCGACAACACGGTGAACAGCGGCCGGAACCGCTTGCCGCCGGCCTTGAACAGGTGGGTCAGCGACTCGGTCATGATGTCGTCGGCGCTGCGCAGCTCGGTGTCCATGAGCTGCTCGATCCGTCCGACGCCGTCGCGTACGGTCGCCGCGAAAGCCGGGTCGCCGAAGTCAACGCCCGCCACCACCGTCGCCGGAGTACTCACGGGACCAAACATACTGGTGTGCATGAAGACGGGAGCGACCCGAGCCCTCGAGGCCCAAGTGGTGGTCGTGGGCGCCGGACCCGCCGGTTCGGCGGCGGCGGCCTGGGCCGCCCGCGCGGGCTATGAGGTGCTGGTCGTCGACTCGGCGAGCTTTCCCCGCGACAAGGCCTGCGGCGACGGGCTGACTCCCCGCGCGGTCGCCGAGCTGGAGCGCCTGGGGCTGCGGGACTGGCTGGACACCCGCATCCGGCATCGGGGGCTGCGGATGAGCGGGTTCGGCGGCGAGGTGGAGGTCGACTGGCCGGGCCCCTCGTTCCCGTCCACCGGCAGCGCGGTGGCCCGCTTCGAGCTGGACGACCGGATTCGCAAGGTCGCCGAAGATTCCGGGGCACGGATGTTGCTGGGGACCAAGGCTGTTGCCGCACAACATGATTCGTCGGGCCGGGTGAGGTCGGTGACGTTGGCCGACGGCACCGAGGTGAGCTGCGCCCAGCTGATCGTCGCCGACGGGGCCCGGTCGACGCTGGGCCGCAAGCTGGGCCGGCGCTGGCACCAGGAAACGGTGTACGGCGTCGCCGCCCGCGGCTATCTGGCCACCGCGCGCGCCGACGACCCCTGGCTGACGTCGCATCTGGAGCTGCGCGGACCCGAGGGGGCCGTGTTGCCGGGGTATGGCTGGATCTTCCCGCTCGGCAACGGCGAGGTGAACATCGGCGTCGGGGCGTTGTCGACGTCCAAGCGGCCCGCCGATTTGGCGCTGCGGCCGTTGATCGACTACTACGCCGACCTGCGCCGCGACGAGTGGGGATTCTCCGGCCGGCCCCGCGCGGTGGCCTCGGCGCTGCTGCCGATGGGCGGCGCGGTGTCGGGGGTGGCCGGTGCCAACTGGATGCTCATCGGTGACGCCGCGGCCTGCGTCAACCCGCTCAACGGCGAAGGCATCGATTACGGGCTCGAGACCGGGCGGCTGGCGGCGGCGCTGCTGGACCACCCCGACCTGTCGCAGGTGTGGCCGTCGCTGTTGCAGGAGCACTACGGTCGGGGTTTCTCGGTCGCCCGGCGGCTGGCGTTGCTGCTGACTTTTCAGCGGTTCTTGCCGTCGACCGGACCGATCGCCATGCGCTCGACGGCGCTGATGACCATCGCCGTGCGGGTGATGGCCAACCTGGTCACCGACGACGACGCGGACTGGGTGGCCCGCGCCTGGCGCGGCGGCGGGCGGCTGTCGCGGCTGCTCGACCGCCGCACGCCGTTCAGCTGACCGAGCGTGCGTATCACCGCTGGTCGGCGGGCCGGCCGCGGTCCCACGGGGCCGGCGATCGTCGATCTACTTTCGTCCGCGCACCCGCGGCGAGGCGTGTATAGTCCAGCTAATGAAGGGAACGAGGCTGGCTACTATCGGAGCCGCTGCCGCCGCCGCTGCTGCTGCTATCGCGCTGGCCGGGCCGGCGCAGCTTTCCGCGCCCGCGCAGGCCGACCCGCCACCGACGGCGCCATACCCGACGCCGCGCACCCCGTCGCCCCCGAGCGACTACGACGCCCCATTCAAGAACACCGTCAACGGCTTCGGCATCTACCAGCCGCAGGACCAGCTGGCATGGCTGGGCAAGATCACCTGCGAGCGGATCGGTAGGGGCGTGGACGGCGACGCGTACAAGTCGGCCACCTTCATCCAGCGCAACCTGCCGCGCGGCACCACTCAGGGCCAGGCGTTCCAGTTCCTCGGCGCGGCGGTGGACCACTACTGCCCCGACAAGGTCGGTTTCGTGCAGGCCGCCGGCAATCACTAAAGCCTTCTCAGCGCAACGGTTTGTACCCGGCGTGTAAGGCGACGATGCCGCCGGTCAGGTTGCGCCAGCGCACCCCCGACCAACCGGCCCGGGTGATCTGCTGCGCCAACCCCGCCTGATCGGGCCACGCCCGAATCGATTCCGCGAGGTACACGTACGCGTCGGGGTTGCTGGACACCGCCCGGGCGACCCGCGGCAGCGCCCGCATCAAGTACTCCTTGTACACGGTGGCGAACAGCGTGTTGGTGGGCGTGGAGAACTCGCACACCACCAGCCGGCCACCCGGCCGCGTGACGCGGGCCATCTCGCTCAGCGCGGCCTGGGTGTCGACGACGTTGCGCAGCCCGAAACTGATTGTCACGGCGTCGAATACGTCGTCACCGAACGGCAGCCTGGTGGCGTCGCCGGCGACCTTGGGAACATTGCGCGCGGCACCGGCCGCCAGCATGCCGACCGAGAAATCGGCGGCCACACACCACGCCCCGGATTTCCTCAGTTCCACGGTGGACACCGCGGTGCCCGCGGCGAGGTCCAGCACCTTCTGGCCGGCACCGATGGCCAGCGCCGACCGGGTCGCCTTGCGCCAGTACCGGTCCTGACCCATCGACAGCACGGTGTTGGTCAGGTCGTAGCGGCGGGCGACGCCGTCGAACATCGACGCGACGTCCCGGGGATCCTTGTCCAGCTCCGCGCGACTCACCAGGCAAACGCTACCTGTTCGGGGAATGAGGTGGCGCGGTCGGCGTTGTATGGGGGCGTGACGGAAAAAGTTTGGTTTATCACCGGGACATCGCGAGGTTTTGGACGGGCGTGGACGATCGCGGCGCTGGAGCGCGGCGATAAGGTCGCGGCCACGGCGCGCAACACCGCCGCGCTGGACGACCTCGTGGGCAAGTACGGCGACGCGCTGCTGCCGATCCGACTGGACGTGACCGACCGGGCGGCCGACTTCGCGGCGGTCAAGGAAGCGCACGACCACTTCGGCCGGCTCGACATCGTGGTGAACAATGCCGGCTACGGCCAATTCGGGTTCGTCGAGGAACTCTCCGAGCGGGACGCACGCGATCAGATCGAGACCAATGTCTTTGGGGCACTGTGGATCACCCAGGCCGCGCTGCCGTACCTGCGCGAGCAGGGCAACGGCCACATCATCCAGGTGTCCTCGATCGGGGGCATCACCGCGTTCCCGTTGGTCGGCATCTACCACGCGTCGAAGTGGGCGCTGGAGGGCTTCTCGCAGGCGCTGGCCCAGGAGGTCGCCCCGTTCGGGGTGCACGTCACGCTGATCGAGCCGGGCGGTTTCGACACCGACTGGGCCGGCGACTCGGCCAAGCACGCCGATCCGCTGCCGGCCTACGACGACGTTCGCGCCGCCGTGCAGGCCGAGCGCAGCCGCCGGTGGGCCAGCCCGGGTGACCCGTCGGCGTCCGCGGCCGCCCTGCTCAAGGTAGTCGACGCCGAAAAGCCGCCGCTGCGAGTGTTTTTCGGCGCTTCCCCGCTGGAAACCGCCAAGGCCGACTACGAGAGCCGGCTGCGCAACTGGGAGGAATGGCAGCCCGTCGCTGAGCTCGCGCAGGGCTGATCGGCCGTCGATTCGTGTCGTAACGGCCTGTCCAGGTCGGCTCGCCTGCTCGATTTGGTCCTCGATTGCGGACAAATAGCACGCGAGAAGAGAGTTGCGGCGAACCCGAAAACGGGTAAGCGCTGTGGTACCACCTGGAACGGAATCGAGGGACACGTTATGAGCGGCGCGGATAAGGCCCGAAACAAGGTGCGGCTGATCACGGGCAAGCTCAAGGCGGCAACCGGCCGCGCCACCAACGATCCGACGTTGGCAGCTGAGGGCAGAGCGGACCAGCGGGCGGCCCATTTGAGGGACGCCGGTGAAAAGGTCAAAGACGCATTCCGGCCTCGTCGGCGCCGACAGGTCTAGCCAGCAATGGGGTAGTCGATTACTCACCCCGCCACCACGCAGCGGACAGATAATTGTGAACGTCTGCGAGGAAAGGCGGTCCGATGTCCGCACCCCAGTTCCCGCCCGTGGAAAGCTGCGACGTTTGCATCGTCGGAGCCGGCATCGCCGGGTTGAACGCCCTGTTCGCGGCCAGCCGATACCTGTCCCGCGAGCAAAAGGTGATCCTCATCGACCGGCGGCCACGGGTCGGCGGCATGTGGGTCGACGTCTACCCCTACGTCCGCCTGCACCAACCGCACCCGATGTTCACGGCGGGCAACATCGCGTGGACGCTCGGCAAGGACCGCAGCTACCTGGCGACCAAGGGCGAGGTGCTCGACCATTTCGAACACTGCGTCGAGGTCATACGGCAGCGAGTGCAGGTCGACGAGTACTTCGGCTGGAATTTGGAGTCCGAGGTAGAGCAGAACGGAATCGTGCGGGCCACCTGTAGCGCCGCCGACGGCCGCAGGCTCGTGGTCGAAGCCAAGCGGTTGATCAAGGCGTATGGCCTGGGGATCACGCCGAACGAACCGCTCGAGATCTCCAGCGCGCGCGTCCATTCGGTGTCGCCCGACTACTGCGACGTCCGGACGGGCGACATCCGGCAAAGCGATGCACCGGTGTGGATCATCGGCGGCGGAAAAACCGCGATGGACACCGCACACGCACTGATCACGACCTACCCCGGTCGACAGGTCAACATGGTCGCCGGCCGCGGAACGTTCTTCTCGTGCCGCGACACCCTGTTGCCGAGCGGCGCCCGCCGCTGGTGGACGGGCACACCGCCGAGCGCCGTCGCGACCCAGCTGAGTCGTCGGTACGACGGCACGAACGAATCGGAAGTCCAAGACTGGTACCGCGCCACCCATGGCACGTTCCTGACCCCACAGTCGGACAACTTCGTGTTGGGCGTCTTGTCGCAGGCCGAGAACCGCACGATCTCCGCCGGGCTCAACGATCTCGTCATGGACTATTTCGAGGATGCGGTCGACCGCAATGGCAGCACCGATCTGGTGTTGCGGAGCGGATCGACGAAGACGATCGAACCGGGCAGCTGGATCGTCAACTGCACGGGCTACGTCAAATTCCCCGACGAATACCCATACGAGCCCTACGTATCACCCAGTGGCGCAGTGGTTTCCATCAACGTGCGGTCGGCCACGCTGCACTTGCCCGCGTTCATGGGGTATTTCCTGGGCCACCTGATGTTCTTGGGCAAGCTCGGAGAGATCCCGCTCTACGAAATCGACTGGATGCATCTGCGGCAAAAGGCGCCGCTGGCTTTCCCGTACGTGCTCTTCGCACTCGTCGGCCACAACCTCAGCCTCATCTACGACAACGTCCCCAGCCGCGTGTTCGCCGAGAACGGCCTCGATTTCGACAAGTGGTATCCGCTGGCGCGCCGCCTGCCGGCTGTGGCGCGGTTCATGCTCACACACCGCCGCGAAAGGGAGCGCCAGCGCCGCGTCCTCGACACGGTCCGGGAGCGATTCGGAATCCGTTGCGGCCCATTGAGTCCGCAACGCGTGTCCGGCGCGACAACGTAGTACCCCGTCATGGCAGCATCTCGGCCCAGCCGATATGCCCTTCGTAGCCAACTGTTTTGGCCATATCGCGATACTCATCCCGAAATCGCGTGTAAGCCAAGGCGTCACCCTGGGCGCGGGCCAGCAGCGCCCGCATCCGCGACGTCCAGATGTCACGCATCGCCAAACCCTCATCGGCCGGAGCGGTCGCCAACCGGTCGATCGCGACCTCGGCTTCAGCCACATCATGGTCGGTCGCGCGAGCCAGCAGCGTCTCCACCAGAACCGCCGTGGCCGGAATGCCCCACAGCAGAAGGCGTTCGCAACGAAATAGATGGTCGACGGCGGCACGAATCGCCGGTAGGCAAGCGTCGTGATCTCCCTGCCTCGCCGACTCACGGGCCGCGTAGACCTCGACAATCGGCAAATCGCTCAGGTTGTGTCCTTGGCCCGAGAACACTTCCCCGGTCTCAACCAACACCTGCCGGCCCCGACTGCGCTCATCATGGCTGTCGCGGTGCACCAGCGCAACGCCCAGCGCCGCCTTGATGAATCCCACCACCACGTCATCGCTGGATCGCTCGGCGACTCGTAGCGCGTTCTCGATCTCCTGCAGCGCAACGTCATCGGGCCTGCGCACGCCGAACGGTATTCCCAGCAGATAGATGTAGCCGACCACCCCGGCGTAGGACGCGGCGTCAGCGCGGCGGGCCATAGCCAAGCCGTGGCGCAGGTCTGCTGGCCATCCGCGACGACCCAGCGAATATCGCGCCATACCCCGCGACACAAAGGCGAGCGCCAACGGGCATCCCACTAGGAAGTTGCCTTTGGATGGATCACCGTCGGCCAGGTCGATAGTGGCTTGTGACCATTGCAGCACGTCACACCATTCGGCGTTTTCGATCTTGCCGTAGATCACCGGGAAGGACAGACCCACCGTCAGGTTCGGGTCTGCGACCGACTCAGCCAGGGCCCAGGCATCCGAGGCCAGCTGCGACGCCTCGCGCACCCGATCCTGATGCGCGTAGCCAACCACCATCCCCGCCGTTGCGATCCCAAGTGACGCCTTATCTCCCGCGGCGCTGCACAACTCCCGCAATTCATCGAAGCGGTCACCGGCAAGGCTGGCGTGGACTCGCCAGCCCGTCCCGCACAACATGGTGCGCGGCGCTATGCGCATGGCCGGCCGGCGCGGGTGATCGGCCGGCAGGGCGTCGGCGATGTCTGCCGCGCGCCCCCAGCTCGCTCGCGCGGCGCTGATGTCCCGGTTGGTCGCCCAGGTGGCGGCGCGCATGTGCCAGTCGTAGGCGGCGGGCAGATCACCGGCGGCCTGCACATGTTCGGCAATCAACGCCGCGTTTTCGTCCCCCGATTGCGGATCGCGGGCTTCGATTGCGGCGGCCACCCGCCGATGCAGCTCCGAGCGATCCGATCTGAGTTGTGCGCCATAGGCCACCGAGTGAATGAGCGGATGGTGGAACACATACTCCGGGCGCCGAGTGAAGCCGACGACATCGATGAGCTGGGCCGCCAGCAGTTCGTCGATCTCGGGCTCAACATCCAACGCGGTGAGTAGGTCCAGCCCGAACCGCGAGCCGATGACCGCCGCCGCGCCTAGCGTGCGCTTGGCTTTCGGATAGAGGCGGTCGATGCGCGCGGCGATGGTCGCCTGCAATGTGGCCGGCACGCTCACTTCGCCGACCTCCGTTGCCGACGTGTAAGCACCGGGCTCGCCTCGTAGCACACCGCGATCGGCCAGTTCACGCACCAACTCCTCGGCGAAAAATGGATTACCGGCGGCCCGCTCGGCGACTCTGCGACCCAGGGCACCGACCGACGGGTCCGGCCCGAGCAGATGTGTGACCAGTGCTGCCGTTTCTGAATTACTCAGCGGTGCAAGGGCTATGGCGCGCGCATCGGACACCCGGGTCAACGCACCCCGGTACTCCGGCCGGTGGGTGACCAACACCAGCGTGGGCGTTCGCGGGACCACCTCGAGGAAATCGGTCAGCATCGACTCGCTGATCTCGTCGATCCAGTGGGCGTCCTCGACGACAAAGACCGCCGGGCGCTGGCGGGCCAGTCTGGCGGCGTGCACCAACGCGGTCAACCGCCTGCGACGCGCATTGGGATCAACCGCGGGCACGGCGGTGGTCGGATCGGCGATGCCCAGCAGGTCGTCGAGCAGCAGCACGTCCTCGGGATCTGCGTCCGGAAATCGGTCCCGTACTCGCGCGCGGGCCGCCTGTCCCCCAAGACCTTCGATGCCCGTGACCGCCCGCAGCAGCCGCGCCACGGCATGGAATGGGACCTGGCTGGTGTGTGACTCACAACAGGCGGTCAACACCTCCGCACCCCGAACCGCTGCCATCGCGGCCACCTCGCGCGCCAGGCGGCTCTTGCCGATGCCGGGTTCGCCCACCACCACAACCACAGCGCCGTGACCGGCGAGGGCGCGCTCCAACAAGCCCTCCACGGCGGACATCTCCCACCGACGACCAACCAGATTCGAGTCGGCGCGACCGGCGGCGCGGTGCCGGTCTCCGATGCCCAGTAACCGGTGGGCGGTGACTGGTTCGTTGACGCCCTTGATGCGGACCAACTCCGGTTCGCTTAGCGCCGCCGCCTCGTCAACCAGTCGCGCGGTGGAGACGCTGAGCATCACCCCGCCCGGCGGTGCGACCGATTCCATCCGCTGGGCCAGGCCCACCTGATCACCCATCGCGGTGTAGCCGAAGGATCCAGAACCGAGCTCACCGGCGATCACCTGACCGGAGTTCAGCCCCACCCGCACGAGCAACGTCGCACCGTCTCGGCCCTGCACCTCGCTGCCCAGCGCCTTGGCTTCTTCCTGAATGCTCAGCGCCGCGAGGCATGCGCGCAGGGCGTGGTCCTCCATTGCCGCCGGCGCGCCGAACACCGCCATGATGCCGTCGCCGGTGAACTTGTCCACCGTGCCGCCGTACCGCCGGACGACGGCCGCGCAGCGGTTGGCCAGGTCGGCCATGATCTCGCGCAACCGCTCCGTCCCGACGGTTGCGGCGATGTCCATCGAGCGGACCACGTCGGCAAACAGGACCGTGACCTGCTTGTACTCGGCGCGGCTAGCACCGTCGCGTACCGGTGCGCCGCAGTGATGACAAAACCGGGCGTTATCAAGAGTTTCGGTGCCACATGTCCGGCACGCTGCTATGGCCGTCATCCGCCCCTCCGCTGAGCCGGCCCCCACGTCTGCAGTGGTTCTCCGAAAGGATAGGCCGCTGAACACCCCGCTCGGGAGTGTTGATTCCAGGCCGGCAAGACAGGGCAAGACAGGTAGTCGGCTACGCATGTGCCGCGCGGGGGTGCGGCCGAGACTCGGTATAGAAGCACATCGCCGACGACTGAGGCCCCACCATGACCACCACGATTGACCCGCCGGTTTGCCCCAATGTCTTCGATGCCAACCTGCCGGCGATCGATTATGAGCTGTGCGGAAGCCTCGAGGAGGCCCACGCGATCATCAGCGAGGCGCGCCGCCAGGCACCGATCGCCATCGGTCCGCACGGACCGGAGTTCCTGACCTATGAACTGGTGCGCACCGTGCTGCGCGACCCGCGGTTCCGTATACCGCAAGGCATGTTCCTTGCCTCCCAAGGGATTACCAGCGGCCCGCTGTGGGACCGCGTCGCGACAAACCTGATCAGTCTCGACGGGCCCGAGCACCACCGACTACGCCGACTGGTCTCCCATGCCTTCACGCCGCGAGCCACCGCGCGGCTGGGCACGACCATCGTCGAGGTGATCAACCAACTCGTTGACCGCCACACCGCAGCCGGGCGCTGCGAGGTGGTCGCCGACATCGCCCGCCAGTATCCGATCCCGATCATCTGCGCGCTGTTGGGCGCCCCGGCCGAGGATTGGAGGCTGTTCTCGGAATGGACCGACGACATCTTCAAGGCCTTCAGCTGGGAGGTCGCCGGCCACCAAGAGACGATCTTGGCGGCCTGGGACGAACTCGACGCCTACATCGACGGCATGGTCGCCCAGCGCCGCGACCGGCTGACCGACGACCTGATCTCCGAACTGATCCGGGCCGAGGACGACGGGGACCGCCTCAGCATCGACGAGCTGCGGATGCTGGCGGCGGGCCTGCTGGTGGCCGGCACCGACACCACCCGCAACCAGCTGGCCGCCTCGGTGCAGGTGCTGTGCGACCACCCCGACCAGTGGACGATGCTGGCCGAGCATCCCGAGCTGGCGGCCAACGCGGTCGAGGAGACGATGCGGCATTCGCCGATCGCGGGCGCCACCCTGCGCACCGCCCTCGAGGACGTCGAGATCGCCGGGTTCACGATCCCGGCCGGCACGCTGGTGATCGCCAACACCGCTGCGGCCAACCGTGACCCCGCCGCCTACGACGACCCCGACCGGCTGGACATCACCCGCGCGGCGGCGGCGCCGATGCAGACGTTCGGCGCCGGCATGCACTACTGCCTGGGTGCCAATCTGGCTCGGCTCGAGCTCGCCGAGGCCCTGACGGTGATGGCACAACGCATGCCCAACGCTCACCGCACCGGCCCTGCCCCATGGAAGCCGCTCACCGGACTGAGCGGACCACTCACGCTCCCAATCGAATTCGGCCCGGTTGGGTGAACGGGGCCCTAGCTCATTCGCCTTGGGCGTGACGCGTCGCGCTCAGTTGTCGCCGGGCAAACGGCGAGAGCACCGCCTCGTAGTGGCCGAGCAGCTCGTCGCAGATGACCGGCCAGCTGCGCCCGACCACGCTGCGCCGGGCGGCCAGCGCGTAGCGCGGCCGTTCGGCGATCAGGTGTGCGACCGCGTCGGACAGCCGGGGTTCGAACTCGTTGACGGCCAACAACAGACCGGTACGCCACGGGGTGACGAGGTCACGTGGGCCGCCGGCGTCGGGGGCGATCACCGGCAGCCCCGACGCCAGCGCTTCTTGCACGACCTGACAAAACGTCTCGTGCTCACCGGGATGCACGAACACGTCCATGCTGGCGTACGCCGCGGCGAGTTCGTCGCCGTAGAGCGCGCCCGTGAAAACCGCTGCCGGCATTGCCGATTGCAGCTTGGCGCGGTCGACGCCGTCACCCACGATGACGAGCTGAACCGCGTCGCTGGCGGCCAGGCCGGCCAGGCGCTCGACGTGCTTCTCGGGCGCGAGCCGGCCCACAAAACCGACGATGGGCTTGCCCAACGGCGACCACTGCCGCCGGAGCGCCTCGCTGCGCGCCGACGGCGCGAACCGCAGCACGTCGACACCGCGCGCCCACCGGTGCACGCGCGGAAAGCGGTGCGCGACAAGAGCTTCCATCGTGACGCTGGACGGTGCCAGGGTACGGTCGGCGAGCCCGTGCAGGTGACGGAACCAGGCCCAGGCGGCCCGCGCCGTCATCGGGATGCCGTAG
Organism: Mycobacterium sp. 1245852.3; assembly: GCF_001669335.1. Lineage (NCBI taxonomy): Bacteria > Bacillati > Actinomycetota > Actinomycetes > Mycobacteriales > Mycobacteriaceae > Mycobacterium > Mycobacterium sp. 1245852.3. The sequence goes on from NZ_LZLL01000375.1 coordinate 15,905, forward strand.
CTCGCCGCGAAGCCCGGGACGTCGGTCTGATACACCGCCACCGTCGGCACCCCCAACCACCGCGCCGCGCGCAGCCCGCCGTAGCCCAACAGCGCCGGCGAGGCCAGGTGCACCACATGGGGATCAAATCCACGCAACACCTTCACCAGCCGGGGGGTGGGCACCCCGAGCGGCAGGCTGGTCACCTTCGGGAACATCCGCGACGGCACCCGGTGCACGCGAATGCCGTCGTAGATACGGTCCGCCCGAGGCTGGCCCGGGGGCGTGTCGGGGGCGATGACGAGGGCTTCGTGACCCGTCCGGCGCAGATGCTCGAGCACCCGGATCACCGAGTTGCTGACACCGTTGACTTCGGGGAGGAAGGATTCCGCGACGATGGCAACGCGCACATCACTACCGTGTCAGCATCGACTGTCGACAAGGTTTCCTGCTGGCATACGTCACGCGAAATTTGCAGGTCGGGCACCGTCTGCGGCCGAGCTCGGCGGTCCGTCTCGGGGCGCGTCGCGGCGGTCCAGCCACTTGTCCAGCAGCGCCAGCACGATCAGGATCGCCGCCGCGCCCAGCCAGCCCACCACCGCGGTCGAGCCGGCCGGGATGATCGCCAACCCGGCGTTGCGGTGTTGCACGCGAACCAGGTTCGGATCGTTCTTGTTGTACTCGACGTAAATCCGCATCCCGGTGGCCAGATGGGACGGATAGAGCACACCGAGCTCGGGACGATAGGTGACCCGTTCGGGGGTGACGAATTCGATGGTGGAGCGGCGCGGCCCGGCGCTGAGCACCTCGGCCTGCGCGACGCCCATGTTGTGGGTGATCGCGATGTCATCGCGCCAGGCGCCGGCCACCAGCAACAGCGACTGCAAGGTGACCAGGCCGATGACGATCAGCACCGCAATCCGGGCCCACCGCAACACGATCCGAACGCGAGTTTTCGGCGGCGCGTCACTGCGACCATGAATCAGTATGTGCAGCAGCACCTTTGGCGATATTGCCATCTAGGCGCGCCTCACAGCGCGGCCTTGATGGCCGCGTGCAGTTGGCGCAGCGACGACCGGTCGGCCTTGACCTCCAGCACCCGCATCCCGGCCCCGGGTTCGTCGAGGGCCGCCGCCAGTTCGCCGACCTCGATCTGGCGGCTCTCCACGTGGTAGGCGCGGCACAGCGCGCCCACGTCGACGTCGTGCGGGGTGCCGAAAACCCGTGACGACACGTCGGAGAACCGCGGGTCGCCCTGCTCGAGCAGTTCGAAGATGCCGCCGCCGTTGTCGTTGGAGACCACGATCGTCAGCCGGCGCGGCGTGGGCTCGGTGGGCCCGATCAGCAACCCGGAGCTGTCGTGCACGAAGGTCAGGTCGCCGATCAGCGCGACCGTGCGCGCCGGGGTGTCCGGCCCGCCGTGGCGTTCGTGGGCGAGCGCCGCGCCGATCGCGGTCGAGACCGTGCCGTCGATGCCGGCGACGCCGCGGTTGGACCGCACCCGGATGCCGTGGGTGTCCAGGCCGACCAGCGCGGCGTCGCGGACCGGGTTGGACGCCCCGAGCACCAGTTGGTCGCCGGGCACCAGCGCGTCGGCCACCGCCGCCGCGACGTGCAGGCCGGTGGTCAGCGGGTGCGCCGCGAGCTGGCCGCGGACGGCGGCCAGGGCGTGCCGGTTGGTCTGCGCGCAGCGGTCCAACCAGGCGGGGTTGGGCGCGCCGGTGGTAACCGCCCGCGTCCCGGTGGCCTGCGAGTTGCCCGAAACGTCCGGCCAGCGCGGCCCGGTGGTCAGCGCGAACACCGGTACCTGCGGGTCGGCCAGCAGCGCCGCCACCGGCCGGTGCAGGGTGGGACGGCCGAGCATGATCACCTGCTTGGGCCGCAGCAACGGCAGCGCGAGCGGGTGCAGCGGGTTAGGCACGGGCTGGCCAGAAAATGAAGTCGGCTCCGCGACCGTCGGCAGCTGGGCCAGGTTGGGCTGTGCGCCCGCGCCGTGCCCGGCGATGACGACCGTGTCGGGTGTCAGGTCGATGTCCAGCGGCTGGTCGAAGGTGACCGGCGGGGTGTAGGTCCACGGCCGCCCGCCCGGGCGGCCCGGCGGGGTCACCGCCTGGGGCTCGGGACCGGGGACCAGGGGTTCGCGCAGCGGGATGTCGAACTGCACGGGCCCGGCGTTGGCGGTGCGGGACCCGGTGGCGGCCGTCAGCACCCGGCAGGTGGCCGATCGCCAGGTGGCATTGAGCGCATCCAGCCGCTCGGGGGCGTCCTCGGCCAGGCCCAGGCTGATGGTGGCCCGCACCTGGGTGCCGAAGTAGCCCAGCTGCTCCATGGTCTGGTTGGCCCCGGTGCCCAGCAGTTCGTAGGGCCGGTTGGCCGACAGCACGATCAGCGGCACCCGGGCGTAGTTGGCCTCGATCACCGCCGGGCCGAGGTTGGCGACGGCGGTGCCGGACGTCATGGCGACGCACACCGGCGCGCCGGCGGCGATGGCCAGGCCGATGGCCAGGTAGCCGGCGGTGCGCTCGTCGATGCGGACGTGCAGGCGGACCCGGCCGGCCCGGTCGGCGTCCTGCAGCGCGAAGGCCAGCGGGGCGTTGCGCGAACCGGGGCAGAGCACCACGTCGCGGACGCCGCCGCGAATCAGCTCGTCAACGACGACGCGAGCCTGTGTCGTCGAGGGGTTCACTCCTACAGGGTGTCATAGCCCGCTGACGATGCCCGCCGCGCTGGGGCGGGAGGAGGAAGCGGGCGATCAACATAGGCCCTGTGTCATGCGCCCAGCGCGAGGCGCCTAGTTGTGCTCGGCGAAGAACTTGAGCATGGCGGCGTTGACGGCGTCGGGCCGCTCGAAGAAGCCCAGATGGCCGGTGTCGGGGATCTGCACGTAGCGGCCGTTGGGCAGGGCGTCGGCGACCTCGCGGCCCAGGTACGGCGGCGTGAGCACGTCATCGGAGAAGCCGATCACCAGCACCGGCGTCGCGATGCTGCGGTAGGCGGTCAGCCGGCTGGTGTACGGCGCGACGTCGAGCTGGGCGCGCATGCCCGGAGTGGGCTTGACGGGCCAGGTGGAGAACATCGCGATCCAGTCGGCGACGGCGGTGTCGTCGTTGAGCGTCTTGCGGGAAAAGTTCTCCAGCAGGCGAATTTTCGCCTCGTATGCGGCCGGCAACGCGACGCCGGCGTCGGACAGCTCGGCCTCGGCGTCGCGGAAGAACTGCCGCGCCCGGTCCATGCGGCCGCGGGTGCCCATCAGCACCGCCGAGCTGACCAGCTCGGGCCGGGCCAGCATGAGCTCCTGGGTGATGAACGCGCCCATCGACATCCCGACGACGCGAGCCGGGGCCGCGTTCAGGCCTTCGATCAGCGCCGCCGTGTCGTCGACCATGGTCTGCGTCGAGAAGCCCTCCGCGTTCTCGGTGGCGCCGATCCCGCGATTGTCGAAGGTGATGACGCGGTAGCCGGCCGCCAGGAACGCGGGGACTTGATAGGGGTGCCAGGTGCGTCCGGCGCCGCCGTGGCCGGCGATAAAGACCACGGGCTCACCGGAGCCGCGGTCGTCGTAAGCCAGGTTGATCACCCGGACGACGGTACAAGCAACTGATGGCAGGCCTTGACCCGGTCGATCCACCACTGCCGCCGCTCCGGCGCCGCCCGCAGCGCGCGCAACCGCTCCGGATCGGGCCTGACCGGCCCCACCGGCAGGGTCCCGTCGACGGGCTCGAGGGCGTCGGCGACGTCCTGCAGAAACAGCCCGCCGGTGCCCAGCCCGCAGGCGTGCCGAAGCTGCGGCAGGGCCGCGGCGGCGGTCAGGCCCGCGGCGATGCCCACCGCCGAATCCAGCGCGCTGGACACCACCACCGGGATGTCGATCTGCGCGGCGATCGCCAGCATGGCCGAAATCCCGCCCAGCGGAGCGACTTTGAGCACCGCGATGTCGGCGGCGCCGGCGCGGACCACGGCCAGCGGGTCGTCGGCCTTGCGGATGCTTTCGTCGGCGGCGATCGGCACCTCGACGCGGCGGCGCAGCGCCGCGAGCTCGGCGACCGTCGCGCAGGGCTGTTCGAGGTATTCCAGCGGGCCGTCGGCGGTCAGCGCGGCCGCGGCGGCCTGCGCCTCCTCGACGCTCCAGCCGCCGTTGGCGTCGACCCGCACGGTCGGCACCAGTTCACGCACGGCGTTGACCCGGGCGACGTCGTCGGCCAGGGTCTGTCCCGGCTCGGCGACCTTGACCTTGGCCGTGCCGGCCCCCGGGAAGCGGGCCAGCACCTCCGGCACGTCGGCGGCGGCCACGGCCGGCACGGTCGCGTTGATCGGCACGCGCTCGCGGCGGGTGGGCGGCGGCGTTCGGTAGGCGGCTTCGATACCCGCGGCCAGCCAGTGCGCGGCCTCGCGCGGCTCGTATTCGACGAAGGCCCCGAATTCGCCCCACCCGGCCGGGCCGTCGATCAGCGCGACCTCGCGGGTGGTGATGCCGCGAAACCGGACCCGCATCCGAAGCGCCACCACGTGCAGGCGGTCCAGCAGATCCTCCAGCGTCGGCGTCACGCGCTGTAGACCCGGCGGCCCGCCAGATATGTCGCCCGCACCTCGAGGTCGGCGATCCGCTCGGGCGCGACGGCGCGCGGATCGGCCGAGAGCACCACCAGGTCGGCGTACTTGCCGACCTCCAGCGAGCCGATCACGTCGTCGGAGAACAGCTGCCAGGCCGCGTCGATGGTCTGCGCGCGGATCGCCTGCTCGACCGTCAGGCGTTCCTCGGGCCCGAGCACCCGGCCGCTCGGCGCCGTGCGGGTCACCGCGACGCTGATGTTGCGCAGCGGCTCCTCGGGCGTGACGGGCGGATCGTTGTGCAGCGAGATGCGCATCCCGGTGGCGACCGCGGATCCCGCGGGCATCCAACGACTTCCGCGCTCCTCGCCGAACAGGCCGTCGACGATCACGTCGCCCCAGTAGTGGATCTGGTCGACGAAGATGCTGCAGGTGACGCCGAGGTCGTGGGCGCGCTGCAGCTGCTCGGGCCGGATGGCGCCGACGTGCTCGAGGCGCAGCCGGTGGTCGTCGCGCGGGTGGCGTTTCAGGGCCTCCTCGTAGACGTCGAGGATGGTGTCCACACCGGCGTCGCCCTGCACGTGGCAGGCCATCGGCCAGCCGAGCGGGAAGTAGGAGCCGACGATCTCGTGCAGCTGCTCTTTGGTGTAGTTGGCGCAGCCGCACGACCCCGGCACGACGCCGATGATCCGGGTGGCTTCGGTGTCCAGGTAGGGAAAGGACAGGTCGATGTTGCCGATCCAGGGCGAGCCGTCGACCCAGATCTTGATGCCGACCTGGCGGGCCATGTCGTCGCCCTGCCCGGGGGTGGCGGCCGTCGACATCTGTGGGTTGGAGATCTCGTAGGTGCGCAACCGCACCGTCAGCCGCTCGCGCAGCTGGTCGAGCACCGGGCGGAAGTGCGGGTCGAACGCCATCTCCGAACAGGTGGTCAGGCCGGCGCGGTTGAGCCGGGCGCACTCGGCGAGCAGCATCCGCGGATAGTCGGCGAAGTCGATGGCCCCGCCCAGCAGCGGGAACACCGCGCCGGTTTCTTCGGCGGTGCCGTCGAGCTCGCCGTCGGCGTCGCGGCCGTATTTCGCGCCCTTGGGGTCGGGGGTGTCGCGGGTCAGCCCGTGCAGCTTGGCGGCATGCGAGTTGAAAAAGGCCTTGTGCCCGGAGTTGTGCATGATCACCAGCGGGCTGTCGGGCGCGATCTCGTCGAGCCAGCCGAGCGTGGGTTCCGGAAGGCCGTTCTGCAGCAGCGGATCCCAGCCGTTGAGGAAGGCGCCGTCGGACCCGCGGCGGGCGACCTCGGAGTGGATCGCCGCGACGACGTCGTCGGCGTCGCGCATGGTGACCGGGCGGATGTCGACGATGCGGTCCGACAGCGCGACCGCCTCCATCAACGGATGTCCGTGCGCCTCAACGAAACCCGGCATGACGCAGCCGTCACCGGAATCGACGGTCCGGGTGCCGGGGCCGGCGAGGTCGGCGACCTCGGCCCGGGTTCCGACGGCGATGATCCTGCCGTCGGCGATCGCGAGCGCCTCGGCGGTGGGCCGCTGCTCGTCGACGGTCAGGATGGTTCCGGTGACGACGAGATCTGCCTGCCCCATGGGGAGGGATCGTAGTGGCTGCCGGCGTCCAACAGGGCGCGGCTGACCCAAATTGCAACACGTTCTAGTCTTGCTCATGAGTCGCGTCGGCGACGATGCTTCAGCGATGTGATGAGGAGGAGCGGCGCCATGACAGCCGACCTGTTGCGCAACCCGACCCACAACGGCCACCTGCTCGTGGGCGCGCTCAAGCGCCACAAGACCAAGCCGGTGCTGTTCCTCGGCGACACCACGCTGACCGGTGGTCAGATGGCCGAGCGGATCAGCCAGTACATCCAGGCGTTCGAGGCGTTGGGTGCGGGCACCGGCGTCGCCGTCGGCCTGCTGTCGCTCAACCGGCCCGAGGTGCTGCTGATCATCGGCGCCGGCCAGACCCGCGGCTACCGGCGCACCGCGCTGCACCCGCTGGGCTCGCTGGACGACCACGCCTACGTGCTGAACGACGCCGGCATCAGCTCGCTGATCATCGACCCCAACCCGATGTTCGTCGAGCGGGCGCTGGCCCTGCTGGAGAAGGTGCCCGGGCTCAAGCAGATCCTGACCATCGGGCCGGTGCCCGAGGCGCTCAGTGGGGTGGCGGTCGACCTGGCGGCCGAGGCGGCCAAGTACGACCCGCAGCCGCTGGTGGCCGCGGACCTGCCGCCGGATCAGGTCATCGGCCTGACCTACACCGGCGGCACCACCGGCAAGCCCAAGGGCGTGATGGGCACCGCGCAGTCGATCTCCTCGATGACCCAGATCCAGCTCTCGGAATGGGAGTGGCCGGAGGAGCCGCGGTTTTTGATGATCACCCCGCTGTCGCACGCCGGCGCGGCGTATTTCCTGCCCACCCTGATCAAGGGCGGCGAGATGCACGTGCTGCCCAAGTTCGACCCGGCTGATGTGCTGAAAACCATTGAGGAGAAACGCATTACGGCCACGTTCCTGGTGCCGTCGATGCTGTATGCGCTGATGGACCACCCGGACTCCCACACCCGCGACCTGTCGTCGCTGCAGACCGTCTACTACGGCGCCTCGGCGATCAACCCGGTGCGCCTGGCCGAGGCGATTCGCCGGTTCGGCAAGATCTTCGCCCAGAACTACGGGCAGTCCGAGGCGCCGATGGCCATCACCTACCTGGCCAAGAACGAGCACGACGAGAAGCGGCTCACCTCCTGTGGGCGCCCAACGCTTTTCGCCCGCGTCGCGCTGCTGGGCGAGGACGGCAAGCCGGTCCCGCAGGGCGAGCCGGGCGAAATCTGTGTCAGCGGGCCGCTTTTGGCGGGCGGGTACTGGAATCTGCCCGAGGCGACGGCCGAGACGTTCAAGGACGGCTGGCTGCACACCGGCGACATGGCCCGCGAGGACGAGGACGGCTTCTACTTCATCGTCGACCGGGTCAAGGACATGATCGTCACTGGCGGCTTCAACGTGTTCCCGCGCGAGGTCGAGGATGTCGTCGCCGAGCACCCGGCCATCGCCCAGGTGTGCGTGGTCGGCGCGCCCGACGAGAAGTGGGGCGAGGCCGTCACCGCGGTGGTGGTGTTGCGCCCCGAGGCGCCCCGCGACGACGCGTCGATCGAGAAGATGACCGCCGAGATCCAGGCCGCGGTCAAGGACCGCAAGGGCTCGGTGCAGTCGC
>NZ_LZLL01000376.1:0-8323 GCF_001669335.1 Mycobacterium sp. 1245852.3
CGCGGCCACCCCGTCGCCCTGCACCACTACATGAGCTTCCACTCGGTGGTGCCCGCGCCGAACACCATCCTGCGCGGCGTCCGCAAGGTGCCGCCCGCCTCGCTGGTCGCCATCGAGCCCGACGGCCGGCGCACCGTTACCACCTACTGGGCCCCCGACTTCACCCGGCACTCCGACCGCGCGGATTGGTCGGAGCGCGACTGGGAAGACGCGGTGCTGTCCACGCTGCGGTTGGCGGTCAAGCGCCGCCTGGTCGCGGACGTGCCGGTCGGTTGCCTGTTGTCCGGCGGCGTGGACTCCAGCCTGATCGTGGGTTTGCTCGCCGAGGCCGGCCAGCACGGGTTGTCGACGTTCTCCATCGGCTTCGAGTCCGCCGGCGGCGTCAAGGGCGACGAATTCCAGTACTCCGACATCGTGGCCCAGCGCTTCGAGACCGACCACCACCAGATCCGCATCGAGACCGACCGGATGCTGCCCGCCCTGGACGGGGCCATCGGCGCGATGAGCGAGCCGATGGTCAGCCACGACTGCGTCGCCTTCTATCTGCTCAGCCAGGAAGTGGCGCGGCACGTCAAGGTCGTGCAGTCCGGCCAGGGCGCCGACGAAGTATTCGCCGGCTACCACTGGTATCCGCCGATGGGCGATCCGGCCGCCGCCACCCTGGACGGCGCCGTCGCCCAGTACCGGGGCGCCTTCTTCGACCGCGACGCGGCCGGGGTGCAGGCGCTGGTCGGATCGGGCATCGTCGCGGCCGGCGACCCCAGCCTGCGGTTCGTCACCGAGCACTTCGCGCAGGCCGGCGCCGAAACCGGGATCGACCGCGCACTGCGGCTCGACACGACGGTGATGTTGATCGACGATCCGGTGAAGCGGGTGGACAACATGACGATGGCGTGGGGGCTGGAGGGCCGGGTTCCGTTCCTCGACCACGAGCTGGTCGAGCTGGCCGCGACCTGCCCGCCGGAGCTCAAGATCGCCCACGAAGGCAAGGGCGTCCTGAAACAGGCTGCGCGACGGGTGATTCCGGCGGAGGTCATCGACCGCCCCAAGGGCTACTTCCCGGTCCCGGCGCTGACCCACCTCGAAGGCCCGTACCTCGACATGGTCCGCGACGCTCTGTACGCGCCCACCGCCAAGGAGCGCGGCCTGTTCAACACCGACGCGGTCGACGCGCTGCTGGCCAACCCCAACGGCAAGCTGACCCCGCTGCGCGGCAACGAGCTCTGGCAGATCGCGCTGCTCGAGCTCTGGCTGCAGCGCCACGGTGTCACCGGCCCGGTTGCATGACCATGGCCGATCCGTCCGGCGACCACACCGAGGCGATCACGCTCGGTCTGCACGACGCATCCCCGCCCGAGCTGGTCGATGCGATGGCCAAAGACGTCGAGCTCGAATTGGGTTGGGGCCGACTGATTTTCGGGCAGACCTTCGCCAATTCCCAGCAGCTGGTCGAGGCCCTGCGCCGCGAGGGGCCCGGCCGGCGCGACATCTGCATCTACGCCCGCGAATCTCACGTGGTGGTCGCCGAGGCGCCCACCGAGCTCTTCATCGACCCCAGCCACACCTACCGGCTGCGTTTCACGCCTGCGACGAAGAACTTCGGCCCGGCCCCGCCGGGCTTGACGGTGCGCACGCTCAACGACCCGATCGACGCCGACGCCATGAACCGCGTCTACGTGCGCTGCGGCATGGTCCCGGCCGGCGTCGACGTGATCTGGGACAACCACCAGAACGTGCCTGCGGTGAAGTATCTGCTCGCGGTGCGCGACGAGGACGGCGCGGTGGTCGGCACGGTCACCGGGGTCGATCACGAGTTGCTGTTCAACGACCCCGAGGAAGGGTCGAGCCTGTGGACCCTGGCGGTCGATCCGGCCGCCGGGCTGCCCGGCGTCGGCGGCGCGCTGACCAAGGCGCTGGCCGAGCACTTCCGCAGTGCGGGCCGCGCCTACATGGATCTGTCGGTGGCGCACGACAACGCGGCCGCCATCGGCCTCTACGAGAAGCTGGGTTTCCGCCGCGTCCCGGTGCTGGCGATCAAGCGCAAGAACGCGATCAACGAGCCGCTGTTCAGCCCGCCGCCCGAGACGGTCGACGACCTCAACCCCTACGCCCGGATCATCGCCGACGAGGCGCTGCGGCGGGGCATCTGGGTCGAGGTGCTCGACGCCGAGACCGGCGAGATGCGCCTGACCCACGGCGGCCGCAGCGTCATCACCCGTGAGTCGCTGTCCGAGTACACCTCGGCGGTGGCGATGTGCCGGTGTGACGACAAGCGGCTGACGCGGCGCCTGGTCTCCGAGGCCGGCATCACCGTGCCGCGGGCGCGGCTGGCCACCTTCGACGAGAGCGACTTCGCCTTCGTCAAGGAGGTCGGCGAGGTCGTCGTCAAACCGACACGGGGCGAGCAGGGCAAAGGCATCACCGTCGGGGTGGTGCCGGACAACGGCCCCGACGACCTGTCCGCCGCACTGGCGCGGGCCCGCCAGCAGTACCCGGACGTGCTGATCGAACAGCGGATCACGGGCGACGACCTTCGGCTGGTGGTGATCGACGGCCGCGTGGTGGCCGCCGCGCTGCGGATGCCTCCCGAGATCATCGGCACCGGGGAGCACAGCGTGCGGGACCTGATCGCGGCCGAGAGCCGGCGGCGCTCGGCGGCCACCGGCGGCGAGTCCCGCATCCCGCTCGACGACCTCACCGAGTCGACCGTCGCCGAGGCCGGGTGGAAGCTGGACGACGTGCTGCCCCAGGGGACCCGGCTGCGGGTGCGCCGCACCGCCAACCTGCATCAGGGCGGCACCATCCACGACGTCACCGCGCACGTGAACAGCGAATTGTGCCGCGTCGCGGTGACGGCGGCCGAGGCGATCGGCATCCCGGTGACCGGCATCGACCTGTTGGTGCCCGACGTCACCGGCGCCGAGTACGCGTTCATCGAAGCCAACGAGCGCCCAGGCTTGGCCAACCACGAACCCCAGCCCACCGCCGCGGCCTTCATCGACTTCCTGTTTCCCGGCCACCCCGGCCAGCCGCAGGCCTGGACTCCCGAGGAGTCCCGCTCCGATCGCGGCTGACGCCCGCTGAATGGGTAGATCTCTTTTCAAACGCCGAACGGAGACCGCATGAGTGCGAGCGCGCAAACCAAGACCATCTCGACCCATGTGCCGGCGCGGCTGGACCGGCTGCCGTGGTCGCGGTTTCACTGGCGCGTGGTCGTCGGCCTGGGCGGGGTGTGGGTGCTCGACGGGCTCGAGGTCACCATGGTGGGCAACGTCTCGGCCCGGCTCATGGAGCACAACAGCGGCATCGCGCTCGATCCCGCCCAGATCGGCATGGCGGCCGCGATCTACATCGCCGGCGCCTGTTCGGGGGCGCTGTTCTTCGGCCACCTGACCGACCGCTTCGGCCGGCGAAACCTGTTCATCCTCACCCTGGCGATCTATTTGGTGGCCACCGTCGCGACTGCCTTCGCGTTCGCCCCGTGGTACTTCTTCCTGACCCGTTTCTTCACCGGCTCGGGCATCGGGGGCGAATACGCCGCCATCAATTCGGCCATCGACGAGCTGATCCCGGCGCGGGTGCGCGGCCGCGTCGACCTGGTGATCAACGGAACCTATTGGCTGGGTTCGGCCGCCGGCGCGGGCGGCGCGCTGATCCTGCTGAACACCTCGAACTTCCCGCCCAACATCGGCTGGCGGCTCGCCTTCGGAATCGGCGCCATCCTCGGCATTTTCGTGCTGCTGGTGCGGCGCAACGTGCCGGAGAGCCCGCGGTGGTTGTTCATCCACGGCCGCGACGACGAAGCCGAACAGATCGTCGGCGAGATCGAGGAGGCGGTTCAGCGCGAGACCGGCCAGCCGCTGCCGGAACCGCAAGGCAAGGCGTTGCGGATCCGCCAGCGCACCGCGATCTCGTTCCGCGAGATCGCCGCGGTCGCGTTCAAGCTCTATCCGCGGCGCGCGATCCTCGGGCTGGCGCTGTTCATCGGGCAGGCGTTCCTCTACAACGGCGTCACGTTCAACCTCGGGACGCTGCTCAGCCAGTTCTACGCGGTGCCGTCGGGCATGGTGCCGGTGTTCTTCGTGCTGTGGGCCCTGAGCAATTTCGCCGGCCCGCTGGTACTCGGGCACCTGTTCGACACGGTCGGCCGTAAACCGATGATCACGCTGACCTACCTCGGTTCCGCGGTCGCGGTGGTGGCGCTGGCGATCGTGTTTCTCACCCGGGCCGGCGGCGTCTGGGCCTTCATCGGCGTGCTGATCGTCGCGTTCTTCCTGGCCTCGGCGGGCGCCAGCGCGGCGTACCTGACGGTCAGCGAGATCTTCCCGATGGAGACCAGGGCGCTGGCGATCGCCTTCTTCTACGCGATGGGCACGGCGATCGGTGGTATCACCGGGCCGTTGCTGTTCGGTCAGCTGATCAACTCGGGCATGCGCACCGAGGTCGTCTGGTCGTTCCTCATCGGGGCGGCCGTGATGGCGGCGGCGGGCCTGGTCGAACTGTGGCTCGGCATCGCCGCCGAGCGGCGCCCGCTCGAAGAGCTGGCGCTGCCGTTGACCGTGGAAGACGCCGAAGATGCTGAGCACAGGGAAGATTCGGAGCCGGCAGCGGACTGAGTCGCGACGGATCAGCCGTACGCGTCCCACCACTTGTGCAGGTCCTCGACGGTGGCCGGATCCCCGCTGACGTCGCTGAGCATGAGCCTGGCGTCGTTGGACCAGATCACGTTGGGGCGGTTGTTGTAGGTGCCGCACGCGATCAGGCCGGCCATGTCGTTGGGTGTCTCGTCGTAGTGCCAGCTGACGGGTGAGCGTCCCTCGCCGGGGCAGTTCACCAGGCTGATATTGCCGATGTCGTCGGCGAAGGCCCGCTTCAGCCGGTCGGGCGTGGCGAACAGCCCGTAGGTGGCGCGGGCCGGTCCGCCGGGCTGGGTGTTCTGGCCGCAGGTCACCATGGCCACCGCAGTCACCCAGATGCTGCCCGTCTCCGGGGTCGCCGGCGTGCAGGCGCCGGGCAGGTACCCGGGTGGAAGCAGGCTGATCAGCCGCGCCTGATCGCCGCTGGGCGCCGCGGCGGACGGGGGCGCGGTCTTGCCCGACGTGGCAAGGTGCTGGGGCTGGCTGGTCGGCTTGAGCAGCAGCCAGACGCCGGCGGCACCGATCGCCACGGCGACGACGGCGGCCGCGGCGACCACCGGCCACCGGGTGCGCCTGCGCCGCGGCGGGCCGGGCGGGCTGATCGGGCTGATCGGGCCAGCGGCGTCGCCGCGCTGCAGGATCGTCTCGGCCCGCTCGCGCTCGGGGCTGCTCAGCGCCTTGTGCGCGGCCTCGGCCAGCGCGCCGGCGGTGGGGTAGCGCTCGGCGGGGTCCTTGGCCATTCCGCCCGCGATCACCGCGTCGAATGCCGGGCTGACGCCGGCCGCGTGCGCGCTGGGTTTGGGGATGGGCTGCATCATGTGCGCGGTCACCAGCGCGCCGGAGCTGTCGGCGCCATACGGCGGCGCCCCCGTCAGGCATTCGTACAGCACGCAGGCCAGCGCGTAGACGTCGGCGCGGGAAGTCACCTCGTCACTCGAAAAGCGTTCGGGCGCCATGTATTTCAACGTTCCGACCGCGGTGCCCAGCTGGGTGAGTTTCTCGTCGGTCTCGGCGCTGGCGATCCCGAAGTCGACCAGATAGGCGAAGTCGTCGCCGGTGATCAGGATGTTTTGCGGTTTGACGTCGCGATGCGTCACCCCCGCGGCGTGGGCGGCGTCGAGCGCCGACGCGACCTGGTGGATGATGGCGACCGCCCGGGGCGCGGGCAGCGGTCCCTGCTGTTCGAGCAGGGTGTCCAGGTCGACACCCTCGATGAGGCGCATCTCCAGGAACAGCTGGCCGTCGATTTCGCCGTAGTCGTGGATGGGCACCACATGCGGCTCGAGCAGTTGGCCGGTGATGCGGGCCTCGCGTTCCATTCGCTTGCGGGACACCGGATCCTGGCTGAACGTGTGGGACATCAGCTTCACCGCCACGGTCCACTGCTTGACGGTGTGCTCGGCCTCGTACACCTCGCCCATTCCGCCGCGGCCGAGCAGCCGCTTGAGGCGGTAGGGCCCGAACGTCGTTCCCGCCTTCGACCCCTGCGCGTCGCTCACAACATCCCCGGGGCCGCTTGCTATCCGGTGAGTTTCGTCAGCCAGGCCGGATTCTGGTAGTTCACGGCCGTGGTGCCGTCCCACACGAACGGCGTGGAGTTGGCGTTGTCGCTCGACAGCGTCGAGTAGCCGTTGGCCGCTTTGGCCTTGGCCGTGCCGATGTCGTCGCCGGACTTGATGCAGGCGATGACCCCGGCGCTAGCGCCGACCGTCTTGGCCAATTGTGCGAGCTCGCCGTCGGTGCGGTCCTCGGCGGCGCCCTCCTGCGGCTGAAAATTGCTGGCGAACAAGCCCGAATAGAAGTCGGCGTAGAGCTTGGGGTCGTTCTGCGCGGCGACGCAGTAGCTGGCCGCCACCGCGCGGGTCGAGTAGTCCTGGCTGTGCGACTTGTCGTCGAGGAAGTTGAGCAGGTGATAGCGCACGGCCAGCTTCTTGTTGTTCACCGCGGCGTCGATGTCGGCGGCGTTCGACCTGATGAAGCTGCCGCACGGCGGGCAGATCGGCTCGTTGAAGATGTCGATCGTGGTCTGGGCCGCCGAACTCCCGACGAACACACCGTCATCGAGGACCCGCAGCGCGACGGCGTCGGGCGGCGGCGGGGGCGGCGTCGCCGGGGCCGGCCCGGACTTCGGTTCCCACGGGCGCACGACGCCGAGGATCACCCCGATCAGCACCACCGTGAGCGTGGCGGCGACACCGACCCACAGCCAGGGCTTGCGGCCGGCCCGCGGCGGCTGGCTCCAGGGCGGGGTCGCCGCGCCGGCGTTGGTCCAGACCGGGGGGCCGCCCCACGGCGGTGGTTGGACGGCGCCCGACGGCGTGGGCCAGGAGCCGAGCGGCGGGGCGGGCGGTGCCGCGGCGGGCGGGCCGGGCGCAAACCCGCCGGCCGGCTGGCCGGCGAATGCGGCCGGCGGCGTTGCCATTTGGGTGCGCTCCAGGATGTCGGTGGCCCGATCCTGATCCGGCGCGGCCAGGGCGCCGTAGGCGGCCGCCGCCAGGTCACCGCAGGTGAGGTAGCGGTCCGCGGGGTCCTTGGCCATGCCGCGGGCGATCACGCCGTCGAAGGCGGCCGGGATGCTGGGGCGCGCCGCGCTCGGGCGCGGGATCGGTTGGTGGACGTGGGCGCCCATCACGCTGAGCTGGTCACCGGTGTAGGGCGGGGAGCCGGTCAGGCACTCGTAGAGCACGCAGGCCAGCGCGTAGATGTCGGCCTTGTGGGTGATTGCGGAATCACCGAACCGCTCCGGGGCCATGTATTTGGCGGTGCCCACAGTGGTGCCGAACTGCGTCAGCTTTTCGTCCGACGTGGCGCTGGCGATGCCGAAATCGACGAGATAGGCGAAGTCGTCGGCGCTCACCAGGATGTTTTCCGGCTTCACGTCTCGGTGCAGGATCCCGGCCGCGTGCGCGGCGTCGAGCGCCGAACCGATCTGGCGCACAATCGCTATCGCGCGCGGCGGCGATATCGGTCCGTACCGCTTCAGCATGCTGGCCAGGTCCTTGCCGTCGATCAGCCGCATGTCCACGTAGAGCTGCCCGTCGATTTCGCCGAAGTCGTGGATGGGCACGACGTGCGGTTCGTGCAGCCGCCCGGCGGTGCGGGCCTCGCGCTGCATCCGGGAGCGGAAGACCGGATCGTTGGACAGGGTCCGCGACATCAGTTTGAGGGCCACGGTGCGCTCGCGGACCGTGTCCTCGGCCTCGTAGACGTCGCCCATGCCGCCACGGCCGACCAGGCGCAGCAGCCGATACGGCCCGAACTGCGTACCCTCCCGCGAATCCGCGGTCGCCTCACCCATCGAAGACTCCTCACCCGCGCATACCGGGCATGCAGGCATAAGGCTAAGGTTTTCGCGGCCGCGGGGCACGGCGAATAGCGAAAGCCAGCTAATTCGACGGGGCGCGATTAACGGATGTCGTCATCGCCGGTGGCGCGCTCGGTGAGCCCTTCCCGGGCCAGCGCCCGGACGAAACCGTACGCCTGCATGCCGGCGGGGCCGGGATTGTCGAAGATCCATTCGTTGATCTTTTCCAGCGCGTTGGCCAGGTCGTCGCGCTTGACCCGAACCAGGTAGGTCTTCCGGTCGTCGTCGGGATCCTCGAGGGATTCGGCGACCGCGACCGGATTCTTGAACGCGTAGGCGATCCCGTGCACGGCATCGTGGTTCAGGGCCCAGTGAATCTCGC
>NZ_LZLL01000377.1:0-9927 GCF_001669335.1 Mycobacterium sp. 1245852.3
GTGGCCACGTACCCGTCGGCGGGTGGCAATTCGGTCACCCCTGCCGCCGGGCGCATCCCGTCCAACGCAGTGACGTTGGGATCCACGGCCTGTGACTGGTAGGCGGCCATCAATGAGCCGCCTCCCGAATTGCCCAGCAGCACAACGGTATCCACGCCCTGGATCTCGCGCAGCCAGCGCACCCCGACACCGATGTCGACCAGCGCGTGGTCGAGCAGGAAGCTGCTTTCGAAGCCGCGAAACCTGGTGTTCCAGCCCAGAAACCCGACACCGCGAGTGGCCATGTAGTCGGCGAGATAGTGCTCGGAGAAGTCGATCTGGTAGTGCGTGGCGATCATCGCCACCTTGGGTTTGCGTCCCACCCCCCGGTGATACAGCCCTTGGCAGGGGTGCCCGCCCGCGCCCGCACGCCCCGCGGTGCGCGACGGCAGCCCGATGAATTCCCGGATCACCCCGGCGCCGGTACGACGAGTCAATTCAGCGGTCCTCCTGACGCGTAGATGGCCCGGTAATAGATGTTGGCCAGGGTTTGGACGCACGCTTGGTCGTCGGGTTCCACCGCACGCGCCCCGGCGAGCTGCAGGTAGCAGAACTGGTTGAACATCGCCACGATGGCCTCGGCGATCAGCCGCGGATCGTCGTCGGGGCAGTGGCCGTCGGCCTGGGCGCGCCGGACCGACTCCGCGATGAAAGAGACTGGTATCTCACAGATCTCGGCCCAATACCGGGCGAAGTCGTCGTTGATCATCGCCAGCTGCGACACGCTGATCACCTCGGCGAGCCGGTTGCGGTAGGTGTGCCAGTGCGCGGCGGCGGCGGCGTAGGCGCGTTCACGTTCGGACAGGCCGTGTTCGGTCACCGACTGCGCGCGCTCGGTGGCCTCGTCGCGAAAGCGCAGCGCCCACTGGCGCACCATCGCCTCTTTGGAGTCGTAGTAGTTGTAAAACGACGCCGCCGAACGGCCCGCTTCCGCGGCGATGTCCGCGATGGTCGTGGCCAGCACGCCTTTGCGCGCGATCACGGTCCGGGCGGCCGTATCGATGGCGGCCTGCGTCCGCCTGCCTCGACGGGTGGGAAGCTCGGCGGGCTGGCCGTCGCGGTCAGCAGGGGACGCCGCGGTCGACACCTACGCACCTCCCTGGGCCAAAACTGAAACTGATGTTAGATTCAGATTTGGATCTTGGCCAGGATCGTCAAGCCGGGACCGAGGGGAGCCACCAGATGATCAAGCCGCACAACACCAACCCGGAATTCGAACTCGGCGGGATCAACCATGTCGCCCTGGTGTGTTCGGACATGGCGAAAACCGTGGACTTCTACAGCAATATCCTCGGCATGCCGCTGATCAAGTCGCTCGACCTACCCGGCGGCGCCGGCCAGCACTTCTTCTTCGACGCCGGCAACGGCGACTGCGTCGCCTTCTTCTGGTTTGCCGACGCCCCCGACCGGGTGCCCGGAATCTCGTCGCCGGGCGCCATCCCGGGCATCGGCGACATCACCAGCGCCGTCAGCACCATGAACCACCTGGCCTTCCACGTGCCGGCCGAGAAATTCGACGCCTATCGCCAGCGCCTCAAGGACAAAGGGGTGCGGGTGGGGCCGGTGCTCAACCACGACGAGAGCCCCATGCAGGTGTCCGCGACCGTGCATCCCGGCGTCTACGTGCGCTCGTTCTATTTCCAGGACCCCGACGGCATCACCCTCGAATTCGCCTGCTGGGTGAAGGAATTCGAGAGCGGCGAGGCCAAGGCCGTGCCCCGCACCGCGGCGGACCGCCGGCCCCCGGTGGGTGCCGCCCACTGATCCCACCGGGCCGAGCCGGAGGATGGTTTCATGACCGACGGCATTCTGACCGACGCGCAGATCGCGGCGTTGACCGCTGAGCAACGCCGGGAACTGATCACTCGGCTGGAGCAGCCGGTGGGGGAGCTGATCGACCCGGAGTTCCTGGCCCGGGTGCGGCGCATCCGTTTGAGCCTGATGATCGGTGGCTCCATGGCGATGGTCCCGTGGCTGGGGTACCTGTCCGTGACGCTGCCGGAGAACTACGTCGCGCACAACTGGCCGATCACCTGGGTCGGCTTCGACGTGCTGCTGGTCGCGTTCATGTTGACGACGGCGGTGCTCGGATACCTGCGTCGTCAGCTGCTGGTGCTCGCCGCCTTCACCACCGGGGTTCTGCTGATGTGCGACGCCTGGTTCGACCTGATGACCGCCGGGCCCAAGGACATCTGGCTGTCGGTGATCACGGCGCTGCTGATCGAGGTGCCCCTGGCGATCTTCATGATCACCAGCGCGGTGCGCATCCTGCGGCTCACCATGATGCGGTTATGGCTGCTGCACCCCGGCATGCGGCTGTGGCATCTGCCGCTGTTCCCGTGAGGCGCTGAGGGTTTGGCCGGAGCCGCTCCGGTTGGGGCGGTGCCGGCCGTCAGACGAGCCGAACAACGCTCTCCCGAGACTTGGCCCCGGGCAGGCGAATCGGCGTCGGACCGACTTTCGCATGGATACTATTTGGTACGCACCAGCCGGCCATGCGACCGGTTGGCGGAGAAAGGTTACCGCACCGTAGATGATCGCGCGGGAGAACGCGAGTCTTCGTAAAACCGCGAAATCTTCACCCCCGTCAGCTAGCGTCCACAGCAGCGACACTAGGGGGTGCAGCGACGCGGTAGTTCAGTCCAACATACCGGGAACACGTCGCGAGATTTTCAACCTGAGACCGAACAGATGATGCGCCAAACGCCAAGCGCTGATTGCACTTTCACCACCCCCAGATCGCACAACAGATGTCGGTACTCACAGCACAAGGACTCGACGACATGGTCGCACTCGGAAACATCAACGAATGGCAGCCGCCACACGGCCCGGTTACCATGTGGATGGCCGCGCCCACGGCGCTTGAAGCGGCACGCGCCGCCCGGCGAAGCGATCTGGCACCGAGTTATCAACAGCATCAACACCTCTGGGCCGCTTACCACGGCAAGACTCTGAACCGGCCGCTTCCCCGATTGATGATCGTGGCGTGGGACATCCCCGGAACCTGTGACATCGAGGCGATGACCGCGACGATCAATGGCCATGTGCGCCGCCAGGACACATATCACTACTGGTTCGAATTCGACAACGGAATCTTTGTGCGCCGCGAACTCGAGGACCCCGAAGCCATCGAATTCGTCCCCGTCGCGCTCGGGGAGATGACCCCGGATCAGGCGCGCAACCACGTCTTGACCACGACTCCGCACACCCTGGAATGGGGTTGCTTCACTTACGGGATCGTCGCGCACGCCGACTATTTCACCTTCTACGCCAGCGTCGACCACCTGCACATCGACGGACTGTCCGCCGCCCTCATCTTCCTCGACATCCACCTGATGTATCAGGAACTGGCGCAAGGGGGGCACTCCCACGCCGCGCTGCCCGAGGTGCGCAGTTATCGCGACTACGTTGCGCGGCAGCGCGATAAGGCGGCGGCCCTGGACCTGTCGTCTCCGGAGATCAAGGACTGGATCGCCTTCGCGCGTGACACGGACGGCGACTGGCCGAGCTTCCCGCTGCCGCTCGGTGACATCTGGGCCAGCACCAAGGGCGATCTGTTGACCGTCGAACTGATGGATGCCGCCGAGACCGAGGCCTTCGACGCCGCCTGCGTCGCCGCCGGAGCCCGGTTCATCGGGGGAGTCCTGGCGTGCGCGGGTTTCGCCGAACACCAATTGACCGGCAAACACACGTATCACGGGTTCACGGCCAAGGACACCCGGGTGCCGGGCACCGACACGATGACCGTCGGCTGGTTCGCCAGCCTGATTCCCATCACCGTGCCGATCGCCGGCGAGACGTTCGCCCAGGCGGCCAGGGCGGCGCAGAAGTCGTTTGACGACGCCCAGCGCCTCGCGGACGTGCCGGTCGAGCGGGCCTTGGAGTTGGCGACCCCCGACGAAGTGGGGATCAAGCTGCCCACCCAGCTGCCGATGATGCTGTCCTTCCTGGACTTCCGCAAGATTCCCCTCAACGGGCTGTGGGCGGAGACGAAGTTCGGCACCTACGGCGACAGCCTGTCCGCCGGCGGGATCAACATGTGGATCAACCGGCAGGCCGAGAACACCACCGTGACGATGTCCTTCCCGGACAACGCGATCGCGCGCGAGTCGGTGCTCCGCTACATCGCGGCACTGACCCAGGCGTTCGTGCGCGTCGCCAAGCCCACCCTGGATGAGCCGGTCGTGGCCGTGCCCCAAGCTGATTCGGACGGGCCCTACCCCGTCGCGCCGAACGCGGACGACAACGAAGCGGCCTGACCATGAGCAACGTGCTGGACCTGGCCGATCAGACCCTCTTTCTCGGCGAACGGGCCACGGGAGCCACCAGCCTGTTGCAATGCGTCTGGGTGTACGACCGCGCCGTCGACATCGCCGGGCTGCGCGAGTTCCATCACCAGCTGGGCAGGGGACGGTTGTCGCGCCGCATCGAGCGGTCGCCCTTGCCGTTCGGCCGGCATCGCTGGGTGGCGCCGAACGACCGGTGCGCCCTCGAGATCGTCGGCGCGCCGCGGCCACGCCATGGGATCGACGCCTGGCTGGCTGAACAAGCCACCCAGCGTCCGGATGCCGAGTACGGGCCCGGCTGGCACCTTGCGGTGCTGCCGTTCACCGACGGCGGTGCGGCGGTCAGTCTGGTCACCACGCATTGCCTCACCGACGGGGTCGGGCTGTGCGAGGCGTTGGCGGATGCGGCTTCCGGGCGTGGCGACGCGATCCGTTGGCCCGCCGCCGGGGCGCGGCGGCGGTGGCGGGCAGTACGGGAAGACGCGCGCCAAACCCTAAGCGACGCGGGCGATGTCGGTCGTGCCGTCGGTGCGGCCGCCCGAATGCTCAGTCAGGGCCGTGACGCGGTGCAGGCCGCGTCCGCCGGGAAGCCGTCCACACCGCCGGCCGCCGGAGACGATCCCATCACCCTGCCCGCGACGACGTTCTTCGTCGACGCCGGCGAGTGGGACGAGAGGGCCGGCGCCCTCGGCGGCACCAGCAACGCGCTGCTGGCGGGAGTGGCGGCGCGCCTCGCCCAGCGAGTGGGACGCGTCGCGGCAGACGGCTCGGTCAACGTGGGGATGCCCGTCAACGAGCGCACCCCCGGCGACAGCCGCGCCAACGCGGTCACGAACGTCGACGTCACGCTGCAGCCCTCGGCGATCGGCACGGACCTGCGCGAGATCCGCGCCGTGATCAAGCAGGCCCTGGTTCGCCATCAGGATGTGCCCGACGAGCGGTGGGCGTTGCTGCCGCTCGTTCCGCTGATCCCCAAGCGGCTGTTCCGGCGGCTGATCAGCGTGGTCACCGGCGGCGCAACCACCGTCGTCTCGTCCAATCTCGGTGTGCTGGATCCGGCGGTGAACCGACCGGATGGCGGCGAGGCGGACCGCTTCGCGATGAGGTCGGTGTACCCCGGCGTGACCAGCGCGACGATGCACCGCACCAACGGGGCGCTGGCATTGCTGTCCGGGCGGGTCGACGGCACGGTCTTCGTCTCGGTCCTGGGCTACCAGCTGGGCCGCCGAAACTCGAATGACGAGTTGCGCCAAGCCATCTACGGTGTGCTGAGCGACTTCGCGCTGACCGCGACGTGGGACTGGCGGACGTTCAGCCGGGTGTGAATCAGCCGCGGGATGCTAAGCGTCCGCGCCCGTTTCGGTGAGGCGGTACAGGTTCGGCTCGGCGAGCTCGTCGAGCAGCGCCGCCAAGTGGTCGACGAGCTGATCCGGTTCGAGTCGGACGTCACCGGCCAGCCAGGCGCTGATGGTCTGGCCGACGCCGCCCACCACGAAATGCGCGGCGGCCTTGATGCGTTCGTTCGCCGGAACCTGTAGCGCTTGGCCGACGTGCTGCCCGGACAGCATGGCGAACAGCGCGCTCGACTCGGCACGTTTGCGCACGATCACCGGATCGGCCAGCTGCGTGCTGAACAGCAGGCGCCCCACCCGGGGGTCGTCGGTGATCGTCCGCACGATGTTGGTCATGCCCGCGCGGGTTTGCTCACCGGCCGGCACCGCGGCCACCGCCGCCTGTGTGGTGGCGGCCAGCTCGGCGACGACCCAGTCGAACACGCACGCGACGAACTGGTCCTTGTCGGCGAAGCTCTCGTAGAAGTACCGGGCGGCCAGGCCGGCGCTGCGGCACACCCCGCGCACGGTGACCGCCGAGATATTCTGCCGCTCGGCCCCGAGCAGGTCCAGACCCGCGGCGAGCAGCCGATTACGGCGGGTGGCCAGGCGCTCTGCGGCCTCGACCCCGCGGTACGGCCGTGCGCTGGACGTCTCGCTCATGGAAACCATCTTGACACTAACGCCCAGCCGCGACAATATCAGGAAACAAGCGTTCGCACATTAGCGGACCGGCGCCGCGGGAGGACCTGACGAATGGCTATTCACGAGCCGGTGCACCGGCCGATCGGGCACGTCGAGCGCAGGGTCACCGACCCGCCCCGGCCGCAGCGGCGCCGGCGGCGGCGGGCGCTGGGTATCGACGAGGGTTTGATGGGCGTCGCGTTGCTGGCCGGCCCGGCGAACGTGATCATGCAACTGGCGCTGCCCGGCGTCGGCTACGGCGTGATGGAGAGCCGCGTCGAAAGCGGCCGGGTCGACCTGCACCCCATCAAGCGCGCCCGCACCACCTTCACGTACCTTGCGGTGGCGACCAACGGCACCGACGCCCAGAAGGACGCCTTCCGCCGCGCGGTGAATCGCGCTCACGCACAGGTGTACTCGACCCCGGACAGCAAAAGCCCGGTGGCCTACAACGCTTTCGACCCCGCGCTGCAGCTGTGGGTGGGGGCGTGCCTGTACAAGGGCGGGGTGGACATCTACCGCATGTTCATCGGTGAACTCGAGGGCGAGGACGCCGATCGTCACTATCGCGAGGGCATGACGCTGGCCACCACCTTGCAGGTGCCGCCGAAGATGTGGCCCGCCGACCGTGCGGCGTTCGACCGCTACTGGGAGGAATCGGTGGCCAAGGTCCACATCGACGACGCCGTGCGCGAGTACCTCTTTCCCATCGCCGCCAATCGCATTCGGGGCGTCAAGCTGCCGGCTCGGCTGCAGCGCCTCTCCGACAGCTTCGCGCTGTTGATCACCACGGGGTTCTTGCCGCAGCGGTTCCGCGACGAGATGCGGCTGCCCTGGGACGCGACCAAGCAGCGCCGCTTCGACAGGCTGATCGCCGTGCTGGCGACGGTGAACCGGTATCTACCGCGGTTCATCCGCCAGTTCCCGTTCAACGTCTTGCTGCACGACCTGGACCGCAGGATCAAGAAGGGCCGGCCGCTGGTCTAGTGCGCAGGGCGGACCCGTCCGCCAGTTGAAAACGATAATCATATTCATTAGGCTCCTCAGTCTGGTAACCCTTCCAGCCTGAGGAGTGCCTGATGACGGCCCCGATTTTCATGGCCTCGCCGCCCGAACTGCATTCCGCGTTGCTCAGCAGCGGTCCGGGACCCGGTCCGCTGCTGGCGGCGGCCGGCGCCTGGTCGCAGCTGAGCGCCGAATACGCCGCCGCCGCAGAAGAATTGAGCGCCTTGCTGGCCGGAGTGCAGGCCGGGGCGTGGCAGGGTCCTAGCGGTGAGTCCTACGCGGCCGCGCACGCGCCGTACCTGGCCTGGTTGACCAAGTCCGGCGCCGACAGTGCGACGGCCGCCGGTCAGCACGAGGTGGCGGCGGCGGCGTACACCGCGGCCCTGGCCGTCATGCCCACGCTGCCGGAGCTGGCCACCAACCACGTCGTGCACGGGGCGCTGGTGGCGACGAATTTCTTCGGCGTCAATACGATTCCCATCGCGGTCAACGAGGCGGACTACGCGCGGATGTGGACGCAGGCGGCCACCACCATGTCCACCTACCAGGCGGTGTCCACCGCGGCGGTCGCCTCGACACCACAGGCCGATCCGGCGCCCTCGATCGTGAAATTTCATGCCTCACACGACGACTCGGAAGATCCGGACCACGACCCCACCATCGACAACCCGTTCAACGACTTCATCGCCAACATCCTGAAGAACTTCGGCATCAACTGGGACCCCGCCGAGGGCACGGTGAACGGGCTGGACTACGACGCCTACACCAACGCCGGGCAACCCATCTTCTGGGTGGTGCGCGCCCTGGAGCTGCTGGAAGATTTCGAGCAGTTCGGCTATTACCTGGTGCACAACCCGGCGTTGGCCTTTCAGTATCTGGTCCAGCTCGCGCTGTTCGACTGGCCGACGCACATCCTCGAGATCTTCACCAGCCAGCCCGAACTGTTCGCACCGGCGCTGCTGATCGTGGCCGCCCCCTTCGGTGCCGTCGGCGGTTTCGCCGGGCTGGCCGGCCTGGCGGGCCTACCCCACCCCGCGGTCGTGCCGGCGCCCGTGCCGATCCCCGCGCCGGCACCGTCCGCGTTGCCCGCCGTCGCCACCGCGCCCAGCCCCGCAGCACCGGCCGCGGCTCCGGCCACGGCCACGGCGCCGTCGCCCGCCCCGACGACGAGCACGGTGGCCAGTGCGCCGCCGGCTCCGCCGGCTCCGGGCGCCCCCGCGGCGGGCTTCTTCCCTCCCTACGTCGTCGGCCCCCCGGGGATGGGCACCGGCTCGGGCATGAGCGCCGGCGCGAGCTCGAGCGCGAAGAGGAAAGCGCCCGAACCGGACAGCGCCGCCGCCGCGGCAGCCGCCGCCGCGCGGGAAGCCGCACGCGCGCGGCGGCGACGGCGGGCGACGCAGCGCGGGCACGGCGACGAGTTCATGGACATGAACGTCGACGTCGACCCGGACTGGGACGCCCCGCTCGCATCGGACCGGGGTGCCGGGGCCCTCGGGTTCGCCGGCACCGCCCGCAGGGACGCGGTCGCCCCGGCGGCCGGATTGACCACGCTGGCCGTTGACGAGTTCGGTAGTACCCCAACGGTGCCGATGACGCCCGGCACCTGGAGTCCCGACGACGCGGCGGCGCGCGGCGACGATCGCAACGCCTAGCACCGGGACGGCCCCCGGAGGCCGACGCGACCACGGCGTGCGCTGCGATAATGACGCGGTGCAGACGCTGAAGTCCGGGCGCAGGTTGCGCCCGGGGTCGATGGAAGTGCTGGTGGCCCTGCTGCTGGGCTGCGCGCTGGCCGCGACGACCCTGCGCAACGCGGTGTTCAACAGTGCGGCCCTCTCGACGGTGGGCACGGTGTTCTGCGGGGTTTTCGTGCAGGCGATTCCGTTTCTGGTGCTCGGGGTGGTGGTCAGCGGGCTGATCGCGACGTTCGTGTCGCCGCAGCGGTTGGCGCGTTGGTTGCCGCGCCGGCCGGCGCTGGCCGTCGTGGCGGCCGGTGTCGGCGGGGTCGCGCTGCCGGGCTGCGAGTGTGGGTCAGTTCCGTTGGCGCGCCGGTTGTTCGGCGAAGGCGGGGCGACCGGGGCCGCGGCGTTGACGTTCATGCTGGCCGCGCCGGCGATCAACCCGGTGGTGCTGGTGGCCACGGCCGTGGCGTTTCCGGGTGCACCCAGGATGGTGTTCGCCCGTATGGGGGCGTCGCTGCTGACCGCGGTCGTCATGGGCTGGGCGTGGTCGCGCTGGGGGCGGCCGGAATGGATCACCCGCCGGCCGCCCGCCGCGCAGACGCAGGGTGAGTCGCGATGGGTGGTCTTCACCGAGGCGGCCCGTCACGACTTCCTGCAGGCCGCATCGTATTTGGTGCTCGGCGCGGCGGCGGCGGCGTTGCTTCATGTGGCGGTGCCGCAGTGGGTGTTCGCGCACCTGGCGACCGACCTCGCCCTCGGGGTCGCGCTGATGGCCGCCCTGGCGGTGGTGCTCGCGTTGTGTTCGGAGGCGGACGCCTTCGTGGCGGCCAGCATGACCATGGTGCCGCTGTTGCCCCGGCTGGTGTTTCTTGTCGTCGGTCCGGCCGTCGACGTCAAGCT
>NZ_LZLL01000378.1:0-7659 GCF_001669335.1 Mycobacterium sp. 1245852.3
CGCCGTGCTGGACGAGGTGACCTGGAAGAACTGGCCGACGAGGCTGAAGGGCACCGCTACGGCGTTGGCGACCACGGCTGCCACCAGGAACGTCAGCAGCCGGATGCTCAGCACCCGCCAGAAGCCGTGGCGAATCAGCTTGAAGGACCGGGTGATTGCGTCCATGACCGGCAGCCGCTCCAGCACGATCAGCACCGGGGCGAACAGCACCACCGTGTACAGGTACGCCAGGAACGCGAGGACGGCCAGCACCAACGGGATGCCCAACACCACGGCCGCCGCGGCGTTGCCGACCGCCGCCAGCACCCCGATGATCACCGCGACCAGCCCGGCGAGGGCCGCCACCACGACGGCTTCCAGCAGGGCCAGCCCGAGCAGGGCCAGCAGCCGCCCACGAATCTTGGCCCAGGTTTCGCCGATGGTGATCGGTGACCCGAACACCGCCCGCCCGACGATGACGGTGAGCATGCCCGACAGCAGCATGCCGCCCAGCCAGCCGACCAGGATGCCGCCCCCGCCGGGCTACGGCCCCCCGCCGGGCTACGGCGCTGCGCCCGGATACGGGCCGCCCTCGGGCTACGGCGCCGCACCGGGCTACGGATCGCCGCCACCGTTCGGCCCGCCGTCGGGCTACGGAGCCGTCAAACCCGGGATCATCCCGCTGCGCCCGCTCACCCTCGGCGACATTTTCAACGGCGCGGTCGGCTATGTCCGAGCGAACCCCAAAGCGACGTTGGGGCTGACCGCCATCGTCGTGGTCATCATGCAGATCATCACCAAGGTCGCGTTCTTCGGCCCGCTGGCCGCCGCCGACAGGTTCGGCAGCGATGCGCCCGGCGAACTGAGCTCGGGGGTGCTGGGCGCCTGGACGGCCTCGGTGGGTGGCGGCATCCTGGTCGGCTGGCTGGGCGGCATGCTGCTGTCGGGCATGCTCACCGTCATCGTCGGGCGGGCGGTGTTCGGGTCACCGATCACCATCGGCGAAACCTGGGCCAAGATTCGTGGGCGGCTGCTGGCCCTGCTCGGGCTGGCCCTGCTGGAAGCCGTCGTGGTGGCGGCCCTCGCCGGGCTGGTCGCGGTGATCATCGGGGTGCTGGCGGCGGTCGGCAACGCCGCGGCGGCCGTGGTGTTGGGCATCCCGTTGGTGCTGGCCGTCCTCGCGTTCCTGGCGTACCTGTACACGGTGGTGCTGTTCGCCCCGGTGCTGATCGTGCTGGAGCGGCTGCCGGTCATGGACGCAATCACCCGGTCCTTCAAGCTGATTCGCCACGGCTTCTGGCGGGTGCTGAGCATCCGGCTGCTGACGTTCCTGGTGGCAGCCGTGGTCGCCAACGCCGTAGCGGTGCCCTTCAGCCTCGTCGGCCAGTTCTTCCAGGTCACCTCGTCCAGCACGGCGTTCCTGGTCAGCACCGCGATCCTGTCGGTGGGGGCGGCGATCGGTGAGATCATCACCGCGCCGTTCAACGCGGGAGTCATCGTGCTGCTGTACACCGACCGCCGGATGCGCGCCGAAGCATTCGATCTGGTGTTGCAGAGCGGAGCCGCCCAGGGGCCCTACGCGGCCGCTTCCACCGACAACCTCTGGCTGACCCGGCCCCTGTAAGGGCCGAAAAGGATTGCCGCAGGATGCCTTCCATCGACATCGACCGCGATGCCGCACACCGCGCCGCGCAGGACGAGCTCAACAAACCCAGCTACTCGAAGGGCTCCGCGCGAGAACACTTCGTCGACTGGCTCAAGGACCTGATCTACCGGCTGCTGCAGAAGACCTCGACGATTCCGGGCGGATGGTTCACCGCCACAGTGCTTTTCATCCTGTTCGCCATCGCGGTGCTCGTCGGCGTCTACGTTCTGCGCCGCACCATGCGCACCCGCCGCGGCGGCGATCACTCGTTGTTCGAGGCCGCCCAACTGACCGCCGCCCAGCATCGCGCGACGGCCGAGAACCATGCGGCGCAGGGCGACTGGGCGGCGGCGATCCGTCACCGGCTGCGGGCCGTCGCCCGCCAGCTCGAAGAGACCCGGGTGCTGACACCCGCCCCCGGCCGCACGGCCAACGAGCTGGCCCGCGACGCCGGCGCCGCGCTGCCCCATCTGGCTGGCGAATTGACGCAAGCGGCATCGGCTTTCAACGACGTCACGTACGGTGAACAACCCGGCACCCAGCCCGCCTACCAGATGATCGCCGAGCTGGACGACCACCTGCGGTCCCGCTGGCAGGGCGGACCGCTGGGACCCGGCCGGGCGGAAGCCCCCGAGTCGTGGGCGGCGGTGCGCTGATGGCGACGACCACCGGTGTGACTCCCGAAACCACGCCGCGGCGCTGGCGCACCTGGCGGTGGGTGCTCGTCACGCTGCTGGTGCTCGCGGTCATCGCCGGCGTCGATGCCTATTTGACCGCGTCGCGGCCCGGCGCACGCATGGACCCGGGGGCAACCGGACCCGACGGCGCCCACGCACTGGTGGAATTGCTGCGCAACGCCGGAGTCGACGTCGTGGTGGCCAACAACATCGCCGACGTCGAACACGCGGCGCGCCCCGATGCGCTGATCCTGGTGGCCCAGAGCCAATACCTCACCGACACGCTGCTGGACCGGCTGGCCAGCGTCCATTCGGACCTGCTGCTGGTGGAACCGACGACACGGACCCGCGAGGCGCTGCTGCCGGACATCCGGATCTCGGGCGCCAACGGTTTCGACCTCGACCCCAATTGCACGCTGCGCGAGGCGGTTCGGGCCGGCTCGGTGCGGTTCGGGCCCAGCAACACCTACGAGCCCAAAGGCGGGCGCGCGATGACCCGCTGCTACGACGGCGCGCTGATCCGCTTCCGCGACGACGGCCGCACCATCACAGCGGTCGGCAACACCGACTTCATGACCAACGGCGGCCTGTTGCAAGCGGGCAACGCGGCCCTGGCGATGAACCTCGCCGGCGACCGGCCCCGGCTCATCTGGTACGCGCCGCATCAGGTCGAGGGTGAATCCTCGGCCAAGGCATCGCTTTTCGACCTGATCCCGCCCAATGTCATCTGGATCGTCGGTCAACTGGCGCTGGTAGTGCTGCTGGTCGCCCTGTGGAAGGGCCGCCGCCCCGGGCCCCTGGTGGCCGAGGAGCTGCCCGTGGTGGTCCGCGCGTCGGAGACGGTCGAGGGTCGCGGGCGGCTGTACCGGTCCCGACGGGCACGCGACCGCGCGGCCACCGCCTTGCGCGCCGCCACGGTCGCGCGGCTGCTGCCGCGGCTGGGCCTGGGCGCGGGCGCGTCACCCGATGCGGTGGTGACCACCGCGGCCCAGCGCATCGGATCCGATCCGGCGTTCGTCTCCTACCATCTGTTCGGTCCGCCCCCGACGACCGACAACGACCTGTTACAACTTGGCCGTGCGCTCGACGAAATCGAAAGGCAGGTCGCACACCCGTGACACAGTCCCCTTCCGCTCCACAAGCCGATACCGCCCAGTCCCCCACCGCTGAATCGGCACGCGAGGCACTACTGGCGTTGCGTGGCGAGCTCGCCAAGGCTGTCGTCGGACAGGAGGGCGTGGTCAGCGGCCTGGTGATCGCGCTGCTGTGCCGTGGTCACGTGCTGTTGGAAGGCGTTCCGGGAGTGGCGAAGACGCTACTGGTCCGGGCGCTGTCCGCGGCGCTGCAGCTCGAATTCAAGCGGGTGCAGTTCACCCCCGACCTGATGCCCGGCGACGTGACGGGTTCACTGGTGTACGACGCGCGCACCGCCGCGTTCGTGTTCAGGCCCGGCCCGGTGTTCACCAACCTGCTGCTGGCCGACGAGATCAACCGGACCCCACCCAAGACCCAGGCCGCGCTGCTCGAGGCGATGGAAGAGCGACAGGTCAGCGTCGATGGCCAACCGCAGCCGCTGCCCGACCCGTTCATCGTGGCCGCGACCCAGAACCCGGTCGAATACGAGGGCACCTACCAGCTGCCCGAGGCCCAGCTGGACCGCTTTTTACTCAAACTGAATGTGACGCTGCCGCCGCGGGACGCCGAGATCGCCATCCTGCACCGGCACGCGCACGGCTTCGACCCGCGCGACCTGTCGGCGATCAGCCCGGTGGCCGGGCCCGCCGACCTGGCGGCCGGCCGCGACGCCGTCCAGCGCGTGCTGGTCGGCGACGAGGTGCTCGGTTACATCGTCGACATCGTGGGGGCCACCCGGTCGTCCCCCGCGCTGCAACTGGGCGTGTCCCCCCGCGGTGCCACCGCCCTGCTGGCCACCGCGCGGTCCTGGTCCTGGCTGTCCGGCCGCAACTACGTCACTCCCGACGACGTGAAGGCGATGGCCCGCCCGACGCTGCGGCACCGGGTGATGCTGCGGCCCGAGGCCGAACTCGAAGGGGCCACCCCCGACGGTGTGCTCGACGGGATTCTGGCGTCGGTTCCGGTGCCCCGCTAGTGGTCCTGACCGGACGCACCGGGCTGGTCGCACTGATCTGCGTCCTGCCCATCGCGCTGTCTCCGTGGCCGGCAACGACTTTCGTGGCCCTGCTGATCGCGCTGACGGTTCTGGTGGTCGTCGACATCGTGTTGGCGGCCAGCCCCGCCAGGTTGCGCTACGTCCGTTCCCCGGATCGCTCCACCCGGCTCGGCCAGCAGGTCGAGTGCGGGCTGTTGATCCGCAACGACGGCCCGCGCAGCTTCCGCGGCCAGATCCGCGACGCCTGGCCGCCCAGCGCCCAGGCGCAGCCGCGCACCCAGCCGATCAACATCGCGGCCGGACAGGACCAGCACGTCACGACCCGGCTGCAACCGCTCCGCCGCGGCGATCAGCGCGCGACGGTGGTGACCGCCCGATCGATCGGTCCGCTGGGGCTGGCGGGACGGCAGGGTTCGCAACCGGTGCCGGGCCAGTTGCGGGTGCTGCCTCCGTTTCTGGCCCGCAAGCACCTGCCGTCGCGACTTGCCAAGCTGCGCGAGATCGACGGCCTGCTGCCCACGCTGGTGCGCGGGCAGGGAACCGAATTCGACTCGCTGCGAGAGTATGTCGTCGGCGACGACGTGCGCTCGATCGACTGGCGCGCCACCGCGCGGCGCGCCGACGTGGTGGTGCGCACCTGGCGGCCCGAACGCGACCGGCGGGTGGTGATCGTGCTCGACACCGGCCGCACGGCGGCGGGTCGGGTCGGTGTCGACCCGACCGCGTCCGATCCGGCCGGCTGGCCGCGGCTGGATTGGTCGATGGACGCCGCGCTGCTGTTGGCGGCCCTGGCATCGCGGGCCGGCGACCATGTCGACTTCCTCGCCCACGACCGGGTGAGCCGGGCCGGTGTGTTCGGCGCCTCGCGCACCGAACTGCTTGCCCAGCTGGTCGACGCGATGGCGCCCCTTCAGCCGACGCTGGTCGAATCCGATTGGCGGGCAATGGTTTCCGCCATCGGACTGCGCGCCCGCCGGCGTTCCCTGGTGGTGCTGCTGACCGACCTCAACGCGGCCGCCCTCGACGAGGGCCTGCTGCCCGTGCTGCCGCAACTGTCGGCCAAGCATCGTCTGCTACTGGCCGCGGTCTCCGACCCGCGCGTCGACCAAATGGCCGCCGGGCGTTCGGACGCCGCGGCGGTCTATGACGCGGCGGCCGCCGAACGATCCCGCAACGACCGCGGCGCGATCGCCACGCGGCTGCGCCGCAGCGGGGTGGAAGTCGTCGACGCGCCGCCCACCGAACTGGCACCGGCGCTGGCCGATCACTACCTGGCGATGAAGGCGACCGGGCGGCTGTAGCGATCGCCGCTCAGCGGGTCGGGACGAAGTCCGGCGCGTCCTCCATGTCGCCGCTTTCGCCGGCCTGCACGCCGCGGCGGCCGAAGTAGACGATGTAGGACAGGAACGCCACCTCGGCGAGGACGCCGATACCCACCCGCACGAACGTCGGCAACGGTGACGGCGTCACCAGCGCCTCGATCAATCCCGAAACCAGCAGCACCGCAACCAGACCCACGGCGACCGAGACGACGGCACGCCCCTGCTCGGCGAGCACCTGCCCCCGGGGCCGGTCGCCGGGGGCGATCACCGACCAGCCCAGCCGCATTCCCGTTGCCCCCGAAAGGAATACCGCCGTGAGTTCGAGCAGTCCGTGCGGGGCGAGCAGACCCAGCAGCAGGCCACCCTTGCCGGCCGGAAACATCAGGCCGGCAATGACGCCCAGATTGGCGGCGTTCTCGAACAGCACGAACGGGATGGGCAGCCCCAGCACCACGGACAGCGCGATGCATTGGGCGGACACCCAGGAGTTGTTCACCCAGATCTGCAGCGCGAACGCGGCGGCGGGATGTTCGCTGTAATAGGACTCGACATCGTGGTTGACCAATTGCGCGATGTCACTGGGCGTTCCGAGGGCGGACTGGACGTCGGGACTGCCGGCGACCCACAGCGCGACGATCACGACGACGGCGAAGAACGCCGCCGCCGTGGCCAGCCACCACCGCCAGGTGCGGTACGCCACGACCGGGAAGGACACCGTCCAGAACCGGGTGAACGCGCTGCTCAGTGGCGCGTGGGCGCCCGTCACCGCCGAACGGGCCCGCGCGACCAGGCTGGAGAGCCGACCGATCAGCAGCGAATCCGAGGACGCCGAGCGCAGCATCGACAGATGGGTGGAGACCCGCTGATACAGCTCGACGAGTTCGTCGATTTCCGCACCCGACAACGACCGGCGCCGCCCGATCAATCGGTCCAGGCGGTCCCAGGTAGGGCGATGGGCCAGCACGAACGCATCGACATCCACCCTGGGCAGCCTAATCGCACTCCCGGCGCGGCAAAGTGCGGCCGGCCACGCGGGCCCAACCTGTACCGTTCGAAGTTATGTCGGAGGTGGTGACCGGGGACGCTGTGGTGCTCGATGTGCAGATCGCCCAGCTGCCGGTGCGGACGCTGAGCGCGCTGATCGACATCACGGTCATGGTCATCGGTTACCTGCTCGGCCTGATGTTGTGGGCTGCCACCCTGAGCCAATTCGATACCGCGCTGAGCAACGCGATCCTGCTGATTTTCACGGTGCTGGTGATCGTGGGCTATCCCCTGGTGCTCGAAACGGCGACGCGCGGGCGCTCGGTGGGCAAGATCGCGATGGGGCTGCGGGTGGTGTCCGACGACGGTGGCCCAGAACGCTTCCGCCAGGCCCTGTTTCGCGCCCTGGCGGCGCTGGTGGAAATCTGGATGCTGTTCGGCAGCCCGGCCGTCATCTGCAGCATCCTGTCCCCCAAGGCCAAACGGATCGGCGATATCTTCGCCGGCACGGTGGTGGTCAACGAACGCGGGCCCCGCCTCGGGCCCCCGCCGATGATGCCGCCGTCGTTGGCGTGGTGGGCCTCATCGCTGCAGCTGTCGGGGCTGTCCGTCGGCCAGGTCGAGGTTGCGCGCCAATTCCTTTCCCGGGCAACGCAGCTCGACCGTCAGCTGCGCGTGCAGATGGCATACCGGATCGCCGGTGACGTGGTGGCCCGCATCGCGCCGCCGCCACCGCCCGGCGCCCCGCCGGAACTCGTGCTCGCCGCCGTCCTCGCCGAGCGGCACCGTCGCGAACTGGCCCGGCTGCGCCCCGCCATGCCCGGGCCAGGGCAGACGGGGCCGGCGTCGTGGCCACCGACCGCCCCCGCCTACGGCCCCCAAAGCTGCCCCGGCGCCATCCGCCGCGCCGGCCACCGGGGC
>NZ_LZLL01000379.1:0-6026 GCF_001669335.1 Mycobacterium sp. 1245852.3
GGCGCACGCGAGGCCCTCGCGCAGCACCATGCGGTCGCCCAGGCCGAGCGTCGCCATCACCCGACCGGCGTCCACCGTCTCCGAGGGGCCGACCGAAATCCCCGCTCCGCGAAGGGCTTCCACAAATCCCACCAGGTGGCCCGGCAGCCCGTGCGGGGCGAGCGGCCGGGTGGGTCGGACACGGCGGGTGGCCATCGCAGACCTCCTAATTCAGCCGCAGTTCGCCGGTCGCGCGCTGCTGGTCGGATTGATGTTTGAGCACCACGCCCAGCGTGGCCGCCACGACGGCGTCGTCGATGGTGTCCAGGCCCAGCGCGAGCAGCGTGCGGCCCCAGTCGATGGTCTCGGCGATCGACGGGACCTTCTTGAGCTGCATCCCGCGCAGCACGCCGATGATGCGCACCAGCTCCTCGGCCAGGTGCGCGGGCAGCTCGGGGACCCGCGACAGCAGGATGCGGCGTTCCAGGTCGGGACTGGGAAAGTCGATGTGCAAGAACAGGCATCGACGCTTGAGCGCCTCGGAGAGTTCGCGGGTGGCGTTGGAGGTGAGCACCACCAGCGGCGTCCGCTCGGCGGTGATGGTGCCCAGCTCGGGGACGGTCACCGCGAAGTCCGACAGCACCTCCAGCAGCAGGCCCTCGATCTCGATGTCGGCCTTGTCGGTCTCGTCGATGAGCAGCACTGTGGGCTCGGTGCGCCGGATGGCGGTCAGCAGCGGACGCTGCAGCAGAAACTCCTCGCTGAACACGTCGTCTTTGGTCTGGTCCCAGTCCCCCGACCCGGCCTGGATACGCAGGATCTGCTTGGCGTGGTTCCACTCGTAGAGCGCGCGGGCCTCGTCGACGCCCTCGTAGCACTGCAGGCGCACCAGGCCCGAGCCGGTGGCCTGCGCGATGGCGCGGGCCAACTCGGTCTTGCCCACGCCGGCCGGCCCTTCCACCAGCAACGGCTTGCCGAGCCGGTCGGCCAAGAACACTGCCGTCGCGGTGGCGGTGTCGGGCAGGTAGCCGGTCTCGGCCAACCGCCGCGAGACGTCGTCGATGTCGTCGAACAACGGCTTGGACCGGGCGGGCACACTCACAATCGGTTCTCCTAAAGCACTTGCTGCACGCGGGGCATCAGACCGGACGGGTCTGTCCGTCTCCCCACGCGATCCATTTGGTCGAGGTCAATTCGGGCAGCCCCATCGGACCGCGGGCATGCAGTTTCTGGGTGGAGATGCCGATTTCGGCACCGAAACCGAACTGCTCGCCGTCGGTGAAGGCGGTGGACGCGTTCACCATCACCGCGGCAGCGTCAACACCGTCGGTAAACTTTTGCGCCGCAGCCATATTGGTGGTCACGATGGCCTCGGTGTGTCCGGTGCCGTACTCGTTGATGTGCGCGATCGCGGCGTCGATGCCGTCGACCACCGCCACCGCGATGTCCATCGACAGGTACTCCCGGCGCAGGTCGTCCTCGTGCGCATCCTTGGAGAATCCGCCGTGCACCGTCACGCCGGCGTCTTGCAGGGCGTTCACCAGCCGGGGCAGCGCCTCTTCGGCGATCGCGACGTCGACCAGCAGCGTCTCGGCGGCGTTGCAGACGCTGGGCCGACGGGTCTTGGAATTCAGCAGGATTCGCTCTGCCACGTCCAGGTCGGCGCCGTCGTGCACGTACACGTGGCAGTTGCCGACGCCGGTCTCGATGGTGGGCACCTGCGCGTCGCGAACCACCGCGTTGATCAGGCTCGCGCCGCCGCGCGGAATCACTACGTCGACCAGGCCGCGCGCCTGGATCAAATGCGTCACAGTCGAGCGATCATCGGCCGAAAGTAGTTGCACCGCATCGGCGGGCAGGTCCTCGCTGACCAGCGAGGCGCGCAGCACCTGGACCAGCGCCTGGTTGGACCGGGCCGCCGACGAACTCCCGCGCAACAACACGGCGTTGCCGGACTTCAGCGCCAGACCGAAGGCATCGACGGTCACGTTGGGCCGGCCCTCGTAGATCATGCCGACGACCCCGAGCGGTACCCGCTGCTGACGCAGCTGCAGCCCGTTGGGCAACGTGTAGCCGCGCAACACCTCCCCGACCGGGTCCGGCAGCCCGGCGACCTGGCGCAGGCCGGCGGCGATGCCCTCAACGCGCTTGGAGTCCAATGCCAACCGGTCCAGCATCGCCGCGGGCGTCCCGGCGGCCCGGGCGGCCTCGAGGTCTTCGGCGTTGGCCGACAGGATCAACTCGGTGTGGGCGGTGATCGCGTCGGCCGCGGAGCTCAGCGCCTGGTCCTTGGCAACCGTCGGCAACAACGCCAGGACACGGGATGCGGCCCTGGCGCGGCGTGCGGCGTTGTGCACCTCCTGGCGCAAGTCAGGAAGCGATGGTGCTTGCAGACTCATTGAACCAGGGTATCCGGCGAAAAAAGCCAGGGTGAGGCGGCCCGTTACCCCGACGGTGGCGACCCGCATCGCCCGGCACCGCCGCGCTCGCGATCGCCACTACCACCGACGGTGGCGACCCGCATCACCCGGCACCGCCGCGCTCGCGATCGCCACTACCACCGACGGTGGCGACCCGCATCACCCGGCACCGCCGCGCTCGCGATCGCCCCTAACACCGACGGTGGCGACCCGCATCACCCGGCACCGCCGCGCTCGCGATCGCCACTACCACCGACGGTGGCGACCCGCATCACCCGGCACCGCCGCGCTCGCGATCGCCACTACCACCGACGGTGGCGACCCGCATCACCCGGCACCGCCGCGCTCGCGATCGCCACTACCACCGACGGTGGCGACCCGCATCGCCCGGCACCGCCGCGCTCGCGATCGCCACTACCCGACCCGCTCACCGCGCCCGGCGCTGCGCACCTTGCTGCGCCGCTCCTCGATGATGTTGCCAAAGTTCTGCAGCAGCAGGGGCGCCCGCGTCACCAGGTGTTCGATGTGTTCCCGGTCGATTTCCAGCGCCGTCACCTCTTCCAGCGCGTACGCGCTGGCCAGATTCGGCTGCCGGGTCAGCGCCGTCAGCCCCAGGAACGACCCCTCGACCAGCGTGCTGATCGGCACCGTCGACCCGTCATCGGCGGTCGCGGTCAGCTGGACGCGCCCGGCGACCAGGAACGTCATGGTGGTGGGCACCTGGCCGGCGTACTCCACCACCTCGTCGGCGCCGTATCGGACGATCCTCGCGGCGGACCGCAGCGATCGCTGCTCCTCGGCGCCGATCCGCAGCGCCGGCGCCACCACCGTGTGCAACGCATGCTCGACCCGTTCGATGGTGGAGAAGTCGTCGTCGGCGCCGTCGAGGTGCAGGTCCTCCCGTCGCGCGGCATACCAGGCCCAGCGCAGGAAGATCGCCTTGGCGGCGCCGGCGTCCGCCGGTGAATTCAACCCGATGGTCGTGCGGTACTCGCCTGCTCCCACCGGGACCGTCCGCGGCACGCTGCCGGCCTTGAGCTGGGGCAGCCCCTCAGCGATGCGCGACAGCAGCGCACACACCCGGTCCGGCGGGTCGACGGTGGAGAACGTGGTCGTCACCGCCAGCTTGTGGGTGCCGGGCGGGCGGCTCAGATTGGTGAACGCATTGCCGGCGAGCATCGCGTTCGGCATGACCCGAATCCCGCTGCCGGTATCGATGTGCACGGCCCGCCAGTTGACCTCGACCACCCGTCCGCGCGCGGTGCCGGTGTCCAGCCACTCGTCGATGCGGAAGGGCTGCTCGAACAGCATGAACAAGCCCGACACGATCTGGCCGACGGAGTTCTGCAACATCAGACCGATGACGACCGACGTGACGCCCAGCGCGGTGAAGATGCCGCCGATCCGCACACCCCAGATGTAGGACGACATCACCGCCAGGCCGACGCCGATCACCACCAACCGCGCGCAGTCCAGGAAGATGCCGGGTAGCCTTTTGCGCCAACTCTTTTCGGGCGCGCCTTCGAACATCGTGGCGTTGAGGCCGGACAGCACGAGGACGAGCACCAGCAGACCGAAAACCGTGGTGAGGACGCGCACCGGAACGTCGCCGGCGGGGACCTGGGAGGCCTGGACCAGCAGCAACAACAGCGCACCGAGCGGCAGCAGGTAGTTGCGCAGCAGGCTCACCTGCCTGGCGAGCGGACTGTTCCTGCGCAGCAGCGCGTCGTGCAGCTCGGTGAGCGCGATCAACCCGAGTGGCAACCCGACCGCGATGCCGATCGCCCAATAGAACCACGACGAGTTGAACAGGTTCATCAGCGCTCCTGCAACCGGTAGATGGCCTGGTCGGTACCGCCGACGGAGATCGTGCCGGCGGGGGTGAACTGCCGGACATCTCGCATCGCCTCGTACACCTGCGAGCTGACATAGATGCCCGGTTGCGGTGCGCCGCTGTGCATTTGATAGGCCAGGCTGACCGCGCCGCCCCACATGTCATAGACCAGGCTGGACCGGCCGACCAGCCCGCTGACCACGTTGCCCGTGTTGACGCCGACACGCAGCCCCAGCTGGTGTGCCGCCTGGCTGTTGAACCGATCGATGATGCGACCGATTTCCAGGGCGAAGTCGACGGCGCGGTGGATGCTGTCCAGCCGGGGCGTGACCACCCCGCAACTGGCCAGATATCCGTTGTGGAACGTCCGAATCCGTTCGACACCAAGGGCTTCGGCCGCCGAATCGAATTGCCGGAAGAGATCGTTGACGGTCGCGACCAATTCGTCTTCCGGCACGTCGCTGGAAATCTCGTCGAGGCCGACGATGTCGGCGTAGATGACGGCCACGTCCTGATGTTTCTGGGCGATGGTCTCCTCGCCCTCGCGATAGCGCCGCAGCACCGACTCGGGCATCAGCGCCAGCAACAGGCGGTCGTTTTCCCGGCGTTGCTCGTTGAGCAGCTCTTCCTTGATGGCCAGGTTGCGGCTCATTTCGTTGAAAGCCGCTGTGAGATCCCCGATTTCGTCGCGGCGCCGGACGGGGATATTGATCTCGTAGTCACCCGAGCTGATCTTGCGGGTGCCTTCCTCGAGACGCCGGACCGGTCGCACCGCGGCCTGCGCGACGAACATCGAGGCCACACAGATGGCGAAGATCATCGCGGCGACCGCCACCACCAGCGTCTTGCTGAACCTGCCGAGCCGGGCGAACGCATCGGAGTTGTCGCGCGTCGCCAGGATCGACCAGTGCAGGTCGGAATTGGGGATACTCAGCGGCGCATAGGCTTCCAATTCCCTGTTGCCGGTGTAGTCGGTGGCGCTGACCACCCCCGTCTCGCCGCGCTGGGCGGCGCGCAGCCCGGCCGTGTCGACCGGCTGCACCAGGGTGGTGCTGCCCAACCGGAGCGCTCGGTCCACCACATCGGGTGGTGTGCCGGCGTCGATCGCCTGGCGCCGGTAGCCCTTCGGGTCCTCGATGAAATCCCGCGAATCGGAACGCATCAGGTCGTCGGGGCCCGCCAGATAGGTCTCGGTCGCCGGGCCCATCCCGGCGGCGTCCCAGCGTTTGTCGGCGGTCATGATCTTGTTGATCTTCGCGACCGGAACCGGCAGCGCCATCA
The DNA here is from genome assembly GCF_001669335.1 of Mycobacterium sp. 1245852.3. Classification (NCBI taxonomy): domain Bacteria; kingdom Bacillati; phylum Actinomycetota; class Actinomycetes; order Mycobacteriales; family Mycobacteriaceae; genus Mycobacterium; species Mycobacterium sp. 1245852.3. Next base: position 5,515 of record NZ_LZLL01000379.1, read on the forward strand.
CGCCTTCGAATTTGCCGTTCATGCCGACCGGTGACACCACCCACGCCGTGGGGGTGTCCAGGTGCGGCTGGTACTGCTGAAAGTCGGTGATCCAGACGAAGTCGAGGTCGTTGGACGCCAAGGCCTTTTGGTATGCCTCCCGCAGCTTGGATTCGCGATAGGGGCCCGTGAGGATGTTGGTGCCCAGATCGGGCCCCTTCATCACGCTGTAGACGACATTTCCCTGCATGTCGAGCAACAGCGCGTCCTGATAGTCGAACCGGGTCACGATGCCGCGCATGTAGAAGTCGAAGCGGGCGTTGGCCGTCGACCATGCGCTGCCGTCACCGGCGTCCTGGACGGGCAGGCCGTCGGGGCCCGGCCGGGGGGCGGCGGTGTAGTAAGCCTGAATGTATTTCTGCGCGTTGGAACTTGGCAGGACCGCCCTGATGTCAATGGTGTCCCCGGTGATCCGCTTGATCGGTTTGATCATGTCGTCGTCGTAATAGTTGACCAGCGACTGTTGTTGCGCG